>JAILCJ010000184.1 GCA_024680445.1 Campylobacter sp. | reverse complement strand
TATTGCTTAGACGGAGATTTTGTATTTGGCGGCAAGGATAGCAAATTTGTTTTAAAACAAAATTTAAACATGATTTTAGAATTTAAAAGCAAAAATTTTAAGCCTCTTTGCGGTAAAGAGTGCGGATATAGCTTTGTGAGTGATAGTTTTACTCTTTCTTACGCACCCATAGCTTGCGAAAATTTTAAAAATCTTGATAAATTAAATCCGGAATTTTTTGATAAAATCAAAACAGAAATTTTAGACGATATGAGTAGCGTTTTTGCAAAAGAAATGCCAGTTGGCGAGTTTATACAAAAATTTCATGATTGCATAAAAAATCACACAAAAAGCGGACTTATAAGCGATAAAATCCGTGTAGTTTTAAAGCTTGACAAAGCAGAAGCCATGCTGGATAATTTTTTCATAAACGATATAAGCAAAATTTTGCAAAGCGGAGATTTTAACAAAAATTTATTGCAAATTTTTGATGAAAGTGAAGTCGATAAAAACGCTAGAATCGATATGAGAAAGGCTGAAAATTTAGACTTTTTGATAAACAAATTTAACAAATTTTCTTATCCACTTGGAGCTTGGGCAAGCAAAAAAATGCTAAATTTTTCCCAACAAATCGCAGTAAATGAGATAATAAAACTCTTTAACGAAGCAAAAGGCGGAATTTATAGCGTAAACGGACCACCCGGCACTGGCAAAACAAGGCTTTTAAAAGATATAATCGCGCAAATCATAATAAAAAGAGCCGAAATACTAGCCAAAAATGACGGCAAAATTTTTGATACAGGCGTAAAACTTGAAGGTAGCGAATTTCCCGACTTTTTCCCGCTAAAAGACGAATACAAAGGCTTTGAAATCCTAGTCGCATCAAGCAACAATAAAGCGGTCGAAAATATCTCACATGAGTTGCCATTAAAACAAAGCATTGATGATTTTAAGCTTGATTATTTTAGCGATTTTGCCACCATGCTATTAAGTAGCAAAAATAAAAATTCAAACTTTACAACCGAGGCTTGGGGTTTGATAAGCGTCGCCCTTGGAAAGTCAAGCAATATCAACAAATTCAAAGACTTTTTATATCAAATTCAACCAAAAATCGGCGATAAAATCAACGAATTAGAAAAACGCGGTTTAACAAACAAATTTAAAAACATCTTTGGCTTTGCCTCTTATCTTGCTTTTACAAATTTAAGCTCAAATTTTGACAAAGCAAAGGCTGAATTTTTAGATGCCAAACAAAGAGTTGAGAACCTAAACGACGCATATTTTGAAGAATTTGAAAAGCTAAAAAACACCTATGACAAACTAAAACCTTACGCAAACGCAAAAATCGAAGACGAGATAGATGCGAGACAAAATTTGCTAAACGAGCTAAATTCTAGCCTTGAAAAGCTAACTTGCCCGCCCCGCCCTATTTTGCAAGAGTATCAAGCCATCTTGCCACAACCAAACAATCCGGGCATAATCGCAAATTTGTTTAAAACCGAAGCTTACAAAAACTATCTTGACGAGTGCGAAAAGGTAAGCAACGCAAACAAACCTATACTTGAAAATAACATTAAAATTTCGCAAGAAAATCAACAATTGATGGATAAATACGAGCAAGATTTGAAGATATTTAATGACAAAAAAAGCCAACTAGATATCAAATTTGATGAAACAAAAAAGGCATTAAATGATCTAAATTTGATACAAAAAGAAAAGCAAAATTTCTTGCAAATCGAGCAAGAAATAAGCACATTTATTATCTGCAACGATAGAAAAAAACTTGAACTTTCATCGCCGTTTATGTATGATGAAAACGGTGTAAATAAGCTAGGTGAAGCTAGGATAGAGCTTTTTATAAAGGCTTTGAATTTGCATAAAGAAGCGATTTTGCTAAATGCCAAAAAATTTGCCAAGAATCTAAACATGCTTTTTAGAAACGACCATTATAGCAGTCTTAAAAAAGAGATAAAACTAAATATTTTTCAAAGTCTTTTTATGGTTACGCCAGTTGTAAGCACGACTTTTGCGGCTACTCAAAGATTTTTAGATAAATTTGGCGTTGGCAAAGACGATCTTGCCTTAATTTTGATAGACGAGGCAGGTCAAGCAAATATCTCAAACGCCGTTGGTGCTTTGTGGCGTGCAAAAACCGCCGTGATAGTTGGCGATCCTTTGCAACTAAAACCGATAGTCACCCTGCCAAAAGCCCTAAACTCTGTGCTTTTAAAACACTGCGATGCAAAAGATGAATTCAATCTCGCTCAAACTTCTTTGCAAAATACAGCCGACAAAGTCCAAAAACTAGGCGCTTACATAGGCGAAACTTGGGTCGGCTCACCGCTGATAGTGCATAGAAGGTGCGATGAACCCATGTTTTCTATCTCCAACGAAACGACTTATGACAACGCCATGATATGGGGCAAGGCAAAAAACAACAATTATTTGGCACATTTTGGCGTTGAAAGTGCGTGGATAGATATTAAGGGCAACTTTGTCGGCAACTCTTGCGAAGAAGAACTAAACGCCGCCGATAAAATTTATAACTTTTTGCTTGCTTTAAATGATAAACAAAGCGGATTGATAGATCCTAGCGATATAAAAGTTATCACGCCATTTACCGATGTTGTGCGTTCTAGCAGAGCTCACAAGTGCTACGCCAACACCATACACACCATGCAAGGACAAGAAGCAAATATCATTATTTTGGTACTTGGCGGTGGCTCAAATGCTGCTAGAGCGTGGGCGAGCATGGAGCCAAATTTGTTAAATGTCGCCATAAGCAGAGCCAAAAACTACATTTTCATCATAGGCGATAAATCCACATGGAGCAAACTACAATATTTCAGTGTTGCAGCAAAAAAACTACCGACAAAAAAACTCGGAGATTTTAAGTAAGCACTATCAAATTTGCTTTTTTGGGTGCTATCAAATTTGAAACATCGGTATTTAATAATATTTTAATATAATGTATAAACCAAATATTCTTTAAATTTCTTAATTTTGATAAATTTGTAAGTATCAACTTTAAATTTAAAAAACAAAATTAAATATATAAAATTTGTCCGAGTAGAAT
>JAILCJ010000167.1 GCA_024680445.1 Campylobacter sp. | reverse complement strand
AACTAAGCAAGTTAAGCCATGCTTGTAAAGTTAAAAATCAAATTTAGTTTTTAATTTTAATTTTCATAAAAAAATTAATAGCTTGATTTTTTAATATAAAATTTTTCTTAATTTAAAAAAACATCGAAATATTGTTGCAATGCTACACAAAATTTATAAAAAATTTCAAAAATTTTTTGCCATTTTTGGTAAATATAAAATAAAAAAATGTAAAATAATAGCACTTTTTTTACAAGGAGAACAAATGAAAAAAACTTCCGTATTGCTCTCGGCTTTGCTTTTAGCTTCTAGTCTTGCCGCGAAAGAATTCGTCAGTATCGGTACTGGCGGTATGACAGGCACTTATTATCCTATCGGTGGTGCAGTTTGTCGTTTGGTAAATAAAGACCCAAATATCAAATGTTCTGTCCAATCAACCGGCGGTTCGGTTTATAATGTCAATAATGTCCTTAAAAACGAGCTTACTTTCGGCTTTGTTCAAAGCGATGTTGTTTATGATAAATACAACGGCAAGGGCAAATTTGAAGGTGCAGCCGATGAAAATTTACGCTCTGTTATTTCTATCTATCCTGAGCTTTTGGCTTTTGTTGTTTCAAAAAGCGAAAATATCGCTAAGATCGATGATCTAGCTGGTAAAAAATTTAATGTTGGCAATCCCGGCAGTGGCAACGAAGTAACCACGCTTGCGGTTTTGAAAGCTAAAAATTTTGATGTTGAAAAACTTGGCTATCGTGGCGTTTTGACCGTTCAAGAATGCCCACACGCCTTAAAAGATAAAAAAATCGATGGCTATACATTTATGGTCGGACACCCAACTGCAAACATTACCGATGCGGCAAATTCTTTGCCTATCGATATTTTAAGCATTGACGGAGCCGAGATAGACAAAATGTTAAGCGAATTTCCGTATTTTGCAAAAGGCGTTATACCAGCTGGCACTTACGAAGGCGTAGATAAAGATGTTAATACCATAGGTGTAAAAGCTGTTTTGGTCGCAAACAAAGGCGTTAGCGATGCAGCTGTAAAAGCTGTTGTTAAAGCCATAGTTGATAATTTTGATGAATACAAAACCCTTCACCCAGCACTAAAATCTATCACAAAACAAAGTTTGGTCGAAGGACTTTCAGCACCGCTTCACCCAGCTGCCGAGGCAGTTTTTAAAGAGGCTGGAATTTTAAAATAATTTAAAAAACATCAGCTTTTTTGATGTTTTGAAATTTTGGGCTTTTGTTTTATCAAAAGTCCAAAATCACTTATCAAATTTGAAATTTTAAAACTTACAAAAACTTCAAATTTTTAAATTTGATATACAAAATTTTGCAAATTTTAGAAAAAAATCTAAACTAAAATTTGCAAAATTGTGAGAATATTTCAGTATTTTCAAGAAATTTCAAAGCAAAAATATGAAATTTTAAAAGCAAATTTGATAAAAATGCAAAAATTATTAAGAAATTTTGCTTTTAGGATTTACAAGGATTTTTATATGAACGAAAACGAAGAACAATTTGTCGAGGTAAAAACAAGAGAGATAAAAACGCCTTTTTATAATTACCTTGTTGCTGGAATTTGCCTTTCTTGGTCGCTTTTCCAACTTTATATAGCGTATTTTCCGATAAATACAACCATTTCTCGTTCTATTCACCTTGCTTTTGGTGTTTGTTTGATTTTTTTGCTTTATCCTGTCAAATTTCACAAGGCCGCACATACAAAGGTGCCGTTTTATGATATTTTGTTTTGTATTTTAGTAACTTGTGCGGTTTTGTATCCAGCCATAGAATTTTATGCTCTTGCAAATAGGCCGGGGGATTATTTGCTTCAAGATATCGTCATTTCGTGTTTGGCTGTGGTTTTACTTTTGGAGGCTGGACGAAGGGTTTTAGGTCCTGCCTTGCCGATAATATGCTTAGTTTTTTTGGCTTATGATTATTTCGGACAATACATGCCAGACATTATCGCTCACCAAGGGGCTAGCATACAAAAATTAGCCGGACATATGTTTTTGACAACAGAGGGTGTTTTTGGCGTTCCTATCGGTGTTAGCGTGAGTTTTATTTATCTTTTTGTGCTTTTTGGCTCACTTTTGGAGCGTGCAGGCGCTGGACAATACTTTATAAATCTTGCCTTTGCTTTGCTTGGCAAATTTCGCGGTGGCCCAGCAAAGGCGTCGGTAATAGCAAGTGGTTTAACAGGCATGGTTAGCGGTAGTTCTACCGCAAATGTCGTAACTGTTGGCACTTTTACTATCCCGCTTATGAAAAAGGCAGGACTTACTCGCACAAAAGCCGCCGCCGTTGAAGTTGCAGCCGGCGTAAATGGTCAGCTCATGCCACCTATCATGGGTGCGGCAGCCTTTATCATCGCCGAATTTTTAGGCATGAGTTATACAAATGTTATGGTTGCGGCTGTGATACCGGCTTTTGCGTGTTATATTTCGCTATTTTTTATCGTGCATTTAGAGAGTTGCAAACTTGGCTTAAAAGGCATAGAAGGTAGTGCATACGAATCAAAAATGCGAATTTTTTTAAGTGGGGTGCATTATCTAAGTCCGATAGCCATACTTTTATACACTCTTTTGATAGCCAAAGAATCAGCCATTTCGGCTGCTTTTAATGCCATAGGATTTTTATTTTTGATCATGATTTTTCAAGAGCCAGTTAGAAAAATAGCACAGGGCGAAAAAATCGGCAAAGATGATTTGTTTATGGGCTTTATAGATATCGTTTGGGCTATGATAGCAGCGGCAAAAAATATGACAACAGTAGCGGCTGCAACGGCGATAGCAGGCATCATCGTGGGTTCTATTTCTTTGACTGGTCTTGGTCAGGTTTTATCAGATCTTGTCGAGCAAATCGCCGGCAATAATATAATTTTGATTTTGCTTTTAACAGCACTTATGTCGCTTATACTTGGCATGGGTTTGCCAACCACGGCAAATTATATAGTCGTAAGTTCGCTTGTTGCACCGGTTATTTTGATGTTGGCTTATAAAAACGGCTTTTTGGTGCCAGCCATTGCGGTGCATTTGTTTGTGTTTTATTTTGGAATTTTAGCGGACGATACGCCTCCGGTTGGTATAGCAGCTTATGCGGCGGCTGGCATAGCCAAAGCAAATCCAGTAATCGTTGGTTTGCAAGGCTTTATGTATGATTTGCGAACAGCGATTTTGCCATTTGCCTTTTTCTTTAATAGCAAACTTATGCTTATCGAGGGCGTAAATCCGGCAGATCCTATGAGTTCTGATGGCATAATCTGGATGAGCAATCCTTTTGAAATCACGCTTGTTTTTGTAATGGCTTTGGTGGGTATGTTTGCTTTTTCATCTATTGTGCAAGGATATTTTGTAACAAAGCTAAGAATTTGGGAGAGGGTGCTTTTGCTTCCAGTCGTTGCCCTTGCCTTGGTGCCAAATATTTGTGCGAAGTATTCTATCATCGCTAACGAATATGCAGGATACGCCATCGGAGCGTTGATTTATGCTTTTGTATTTATGACGCAGTGGATAAAAAATAAAAATGAAAAGGCAGTTTTAACGCAGTAAGCTTCTTGGCAAAAACGCTTTTTGGACCTTTATTCAAAGGATTTTAAGCATTGCTTTGCTAGACTCACGCTTTTATATTCTCTTTAAGGACAAAAATGAAAAGAACATATCAACCTCACAATACCCCTAAAAAACGAACTCACGGATTTCGTTTAAGGATGAAAACTAAAAATGGTCGTAAGGTAATCAACGCCAGACGCGCAAAAGGTAGAAAAAGATTGGCAGCTTAGTTGGTTTTGAATCTTTAAACGATTCAAAGCTTTTTTCACTAATTTATAAAGAGGGCAAGATATGGCACAGCGATGTTTGTGTCGTGTTTTATAAGCCCAGCGATGATAAAAAAATTGCTGTCGTTGCAAGCAAAAAAGTAGGTAAAGCAGTTATTCGCAACAAAGCCAAAAGGCGGTTGCGATCGGCTTTTGTTAATGTTTCATCTGAACTTGAAAATGGTGTATATATAATGGTCGCTAAAAGCGGTATAGATAGTGCAGAATTTGACAAAATTCAAAAAAATCTAAAATGGTCGCTTAAAAAACTAGGTTGTTTAAAATGAGAAGGCTTTTGCTTTCTTGCATTAAATTTTATCAAAGTTATATCTCTAAATTTACTCCGAGTTCTTGCAGATACTATCCTACTTGTTCGGAATTTGCCATTTGGCAGTTAAAAAATAATCAAATTTTTTTAGCACTTCTAGCAACATTTTTACGAATTTTGCGTTGCAATCAGCTTTTTAAAGGTGGTATAGACTACCCCATAATCAAAAAAAAATTTAAGCAAAATTTTGACCCTAAAAGATCAAATTTGCAAGATATCAAATTTTGGTTTGTCCCATATAAAGAGGGCAAATTTTATGTTATAAAAGCCTTTTAAGCTTATAAGGAAACTATATGGAAAATCTTTCACAACAAAAAAGAATTCTCTTAGCTACGGTTTTATCGATACTTTTTTTCGTTGCTTATGATTATTTTTTTATACCAAAAGTTCCACCGCAAGATCTAAATCAAAGCAGTGTCCAAACTCAAACACAAAATATTCAAACAAACTCGCAAAATCAAGCCCCACAAGATAAACAAAACCCTGTTGCTCCAATTACTACAAACAAGTCCGAAGAACTTGTCAAGATAAAGGCTAAAAATTTTGAAGCTAGTATTGACATTTACGGCAGAATCAGCGAATTTTATTTAAATGAAGAAAAATTTAGATTAGAAAATGGAGAGCGAACTCAACTTGCAGGCGCCTCACCCCTTGCACTAGAATTAAGATTTTCAGATCAAAATGTAAATAACGAAGCCTTTAACACGTCATATACGGCAGATAAGAATTCGATCGAGCTTACAAATGAAGCACAAAGCATAACTTTAACTCAAAAATTAAAAGATTTGAGTATAAACAAAAAAATTACCTTTTATCCAAATGGTAGATACGAAGTTGTTGTAAGTACTAGCAAAAATATTGATTATTTCATTACTCCGGGTTTTCGCCCTAATGTCATAGTTGATGGTTATACCGTGCATGGAGCACTTTTGCAACACGCCGATGAAAAACTTGAAATTTTAGAAGACGATGATATAAACGGCAATGAAATTTTTGATGATATTAACATCGCAGCAGCGTCAGATCGTTATTACACAACCTTGCTTTATAATTTTGATACGAAATTTAATGTCTATATGAACACGGACGCACAAAAGAATTCCTTGGTTTTTATAAAGGCAAACGGCGAATTTAAAGCCGGTGGTTATATAGGACCAAAGGATCATAAACTTTTAACCAGCATAGATGCTAGACTTGGCGATGTGGTTGAATACGGTTGGTTTACCTTCATCGCAAAACCTATGTTTAAATTCCTTGACTTTTTGAATTCGCACATAGGTAACTGGGGTTGGGCGATAGTTATATTTACTCTTATCATAAGAATAATTTTATTCCCGCTTACCTACAAGGGCATGTTATCTATGAATAAAATGAAAGAGCTTGCTCCAAAGATGAAAGAGCTTCAAGCAAAATATAAAGGCGATCCGCAAAAACTCAATGCCAGCGTAATGGAGCTTTATCGTAAAAATGGTGCAAATCCTATGGGTGGTTGTTTGCCGATACTTTTGCAAATTCCGATATTTTTCGCAATTTATAGGGTTTTGCTAAATGCTATCGAGTTAAAAGGTGCAGAATGGATACTTTGGATAAACGATTTATCGCTTAAAGATCCTTATTTTGTTTTGCCGATTTTAATGGCTGTGACTATGTTTTTACAACAAAAAATCACTCCAACAAATTTCACCGACCCTATGCAAGAAAAGATAATGAAATTTTTACCACTTATTTTCTTGGTATTTTTCGTAACTTTCCCGGCTGGTCTTACACTTTACTGGTTTGTCAATAATGTTTGTTCGGTTATCCAACAAATTTTTGTCAATAAATTATTTGAAAAACACAAAGAGGTAAAAGCATAATGCGTATAGAAGCTGAAAATCTCCAAGAAGCATTTCAAAAGGCGGCACAAGAGTTAAATTGCTCTGTCACAAACCTTGATATTAAGGTTATCCAGCACCCAAGTTCTGGTTTTTTGGGCTTTTTTAAGAAAAACGCTATCATAGAAGCAAATTTGGAAAAATCTCAAAGAAATTTTGATAAAAAACGTGAAAATAAAAAACATTTCGAACAAAAAAATCAAAATTCAAATGAAACATCTCAACAAGCAAAAGCTGAAAATAACGAGAAAAAAGAGCGTAGAAAACAAAAAAAGACCAAAAGAAATGAACCAAAACAAAGTCTAAGTGAAAAAAATGATATCTTGGCTAAAAATGCCTTTGGTGAAAACAATCAAGAGCCAAAAGCACAAAATGACTATGTTATCAAACGTCTTGATGAAACAAATTTGACAGCAAGCGAGTCGCCAAAAGAGCAAAATGTCGAGCAAAAAAACGAGCAAATCGCAGAAATAACCGAGATAAATCGAGACGCAAAAAAATCTCAAAGCATACTTGATAACTCTATCATTGATAACTTCAATACTCCTATCGCAAAAGAAGAAAACAAAAGAGAAAAAGTTGAGGTTGATTTTGAAGTGGTTTTGCCACAGATAAAACAAGGTCTTGAACAGCTTTTTGCGGCTAGTTTGTTTCAGATAAATAAGATAGAAGTTAGTAAATATAGTGATGATTGCGTATATATCGAGCTTGATGGCAATGACGCCGCCTTGCTTATCGGTAAAGAAGGCTATCGTTATAAGGCGATTTCTTATCTTATACACAACTGGTTAAATGCGAAATATTCGCTTTCTATCCGCCTTGAAATAGCACAATTTTTAAGAAATCAAGAAGAGATGATACAAAGTTATCTTGTGCCGATCATAGAAAGGGTTCAAAATACCGGCAGAGCCCAAACTAAGCCACTAGACGGCGTTTTGGTTAAGATAGCGCTTGAAAAATTAAGAGCGCAATTTCCAGAAAAATATGTTGGTATCAAATCAAACGGCAACGATAAATTCGTGGTTGTAAATGACTTTTTTAAAAAATAAGGCAAATTTGCCAAAATGAATAATGACACTATTGCAGCCATAGCGACTGCAAACGGCATCGGCTCTATCGCTATTATCAGAGTTAGCGGAGCCGATGCCTTAAAAATTTCACTCAAACTCTCTCGCAAATCCACCCTTACTCCGCGTTATGCTACCCTTTGTCAAATTTATGCGTTAAATGGCGATTTTTTAGATGAAAGTTTGCTTATTTATTTTAAAGCACCGGCAAGTTACACTGGCGAAGATGTGGTGGAATTTCAAACGCATGGCGGATTTGTAGTCGCAAGTTTAATTCTTGATGAACTTATCAAATCTGGTGCAAGGTTGGCACGTGCTGGTGAGTTTAGCAAAAGAGCATTTTTAAACGAAAAAATAGACCTTGCCAAGGCCAACGCTATCCAAGCACTTATAAATTCGAAAAACAAATCCGCGGCGAAAATTTTAGCCTCTCAAATGCGTGGAGATCTTAGCAAATTTGTAAATGAGTTAAGAGCAGAGCTTGTAAAAACTTTGGCTTTTGTAGAAACTAGCATAGATTATGCCGATGATGATTTGCCAAGCGATTTGCTAGATCAAATTTCAAATTTGCTTAGTCAAAATCATGAAAAATTAAGTAAAATCGTAAGTCTTAGCAAATCACGAAAGGGTTTGATAGAAGGCTTTAAAATCGCCATCATAGGTAAGCCAAATGTCGGTAAAAGCTCTATTTTAAACTCTCTTTTAGCCTATGAAAGGGCTATTATTTCAGATGAAGCTGGCACAACAAGAGATAGAATTGAAGAAAATTTGATTATCGGCACTCATCTTGTGCGAATCATAGATACAGCAGGCATAAGAAAAAACGCCAAAAAGCTTGAAAATATCGGCATTGGCTACTCTTTAAAAGCCATAGATGAAGCAGATATCATCATAGCGGTTTTTGACGCTTCAAAGCCTAGCGATGAAGAAGACGAAAAAATTTTAAGCCTTGCAAAACAAAGTCAAAAAAAGATATTTTTTGTGCTAAATAAAAGCGATTTAGAGCAAAAATTTGAGCTAAATTTGGACGATGTTATAAAAATTTGTGCCAAAAGTAGCACACAAAATTTATTAAACGCTTTACAAGAATATCTCAATCTCCAAGATAGCGACGATATAATTTTAAATTCAAATTTGCAAATTTTATCTTGTCAAAATGCCGCAACTGCCTTAAAAAACGCTCTTGATTTGTTAAATCAATCCCAGCTTGAACTCTTTGCTTATGAGATAAATCACGCTATAAAATTTATATCTTCGATAACCAGACCGCTTGAATACGACGAAATTTTAGACAGCATGTTTAGCAATTTTTGTCTTGGTAAATAATTTATCAAAATTTGTTTTTAAAATTTCGTAAAATTAAATTTGAAATTTTTTTAAAATTTTAGGATTTCTAAACTTCACACGATACTTTGCTACTAGTTTTTTAAGATAAAATTTCAAAGCTTTTTTAGCCTTTTTCAAGTAAAATATCCAAAATTTTTTTAAAGGCTAAAATATGGATAAAGCGACCATAAAAGCACATAAAATCAGCAATAGCGAATACGAAAACATACTAAAAATTTTAGGCAGAGAGCCAAATTTGCTAGAACTAGGCATCTTTTCGGCTATGTGGAGCGAACACTGCTCATATAAATCAAGCAAAAAATATCTAAACGGCTTTCCTACAAAGGCAAAGTGGGTCATACAAGGCCCAGGTGAAAATGCCGGTGTTATCGATGTTGGTGGCGGTTATGCTGCTGTTTTCAAAATGGAGAGTCACAATCACCCAAGTTTTATCGAACCATATCAAGGCGCAGCCACAGGCGTTGGTGGAATTTTGCGTGATGTATTTACCATGGGTGCAAGAGTTGTGGCAAATATGAATTCTTTGCGTTTCGGTAATTTTTTAGGCGATAGCAAAAGTGCAAAATATCAAAGATATCTTATAAAAAATAGCGTTGCTGGTATCGGACATTACGGCAACTGCATGGGAATTCCAACCGTTGGCGGAGAAACTAGTTTTGATGAAAGTTTTGATGGCAATATCTTAGTAAATGCCTTTGCCTTAGGACTTTGCAAAAAAGATGAAATTTTTTATGCAAAAGCCGAAGGTGTCGGCAACCCTGTAATGTATGTCGGCTCGAAAACCGGACGAGATGGACTTGGCGGAGCCGTTATGGCAAGCGATAGTTTTTCAGATGAAAACAAATCTTTACGCCCAACCGTTCAAGTCGGCGATCCTTTTGCAGAAAAATTGTTAATGGAGGCTTGCTTAGAGTTATTTAAGACTGATTATATAGTCGGTATCCAAGACATGGGTGCAGCAGGTCTTACTTCAAGTAGTTTTGAAATGGCAGGCAAAAGTGGTGCTGGTATGAAACTTTATCTTGACAAAGTGCCTATGCGTGAAACTGGCATGACGCCTTATGAGTTAATGCTTAGTGAAAGTCAAGAGCGTATGCTAATTTGTGCAAAAAAAGGTTGCGAAGACAAGATAAAAGAGATTTTTGCCAAATACGACCTTGACGCCGAAGTTATAGGCGAGGTTACCGATACTGGCGAAATGGAGCTTTTCTGGCATAATCAATTAGTAGGTATCGTGCCTATCGAACCGCTTAGCGAACAAGCCCCTGTGCTTGACCGCCCAACATCTGTTCCAAGTTATCTAAAAAATATCAAAAAAATGAATATAGATAAATATTGTGCCGTTAGCAACCAGATCGCTTTTGAAAAGCTATTAAACGATCCGCATATCCTAAATAAAGCCTTTATCTACGATCAATACGATGCAAATATCCAAACAAATACCATTAAACAACCCGGACATTTAGGCGCAGCCGCAATTCGTATCAAGCAAAGTGGCGGAGTTATCGCCATGGCTAGTGAATGTTCGCCAAGACACAATTATGTCGATCCTAGAATTGGTGCTGCCTTAGCTGTGGCAAACAGCGGTAGAAAGGTTGCGATGAGCGGTGTTATGCCACTTTCTATTACGGATTGTTTAAATTTTGGCAACCCTGAAAATCCAGAAGTTATGTGGCAATTTGAACAAGCATGCCTTGGCATAAAACAAGCTTGCAGTGCCCTAAAAACGCCAGTTGTGAGCGGAAATGTTAGCCTTTATAATGAAAGCGACGGAGTTAGCATATATCCAACGCCTGCTGTTGTTATGGTCGGAGCTGGTAAAAATGCCAAAAAATTGCTAAAAAGCGAATTTACACGCAAAAATACAGCCATATATTTGCTTGGCGAAACCACAGGAAATTTCGCCGGAAGTTTGTATATGAAATCTTTATTTGACGAAGTCGGTGGAGAGTTAAATGACATTGATTTTCAAAGCGAGCGAGCCCTTTGGGAACTTGTGATAGAAGCGAACAAAAAAGGGCTTTTAGAGTTTGCAAATTCAGTTGGCACAGGCGGTGTAGCAATGACACTGGCAAAAATGGCTTGCGTGGGCGATATGGGTGCGATTTGTTCGTGCAGATTTAACGATATGAGATGGATTTTTGACGAGAGTTTTTCAAGGGCCGTTGTTGGCGTAAAAAATGAAAGAAAATTCAAAAAACTAGCCCAAAAATACAATATCAAATTTGATAAAATCGGCACAACTACTCCTAAGAAATTCGAACTAGACGGCGTAAGCATGAGTTTATCAAAAATGAAAAAGATTTATTTTAACAAATTTGCAAGGCTAGTAAAATTAGAGGATTAGACTAAATGCTAGCGTATATTTTAATTTTTTTGGCGATTTACATACTTTATAAAAATTTTACAGCTAAGCCAGCTTATAGCAAATTTGATGCGTTTGACGAGGGAAAATACCTAGTTGCTTTGCTTGGCAAGGTTGCTAAAAGTGACGGCAGAGTCGATGAATTTGAGGCAAAATTTATCAGCCAAACCATAGATGATATAGTTGCAAAAACCGGTGGAAATCGCAATGATTTAAAGGCGATTTACGCTAGCGAAAAAGAAAATCTTAAAAACACTTACGCTATCGCTCTTGAATACAGACAAAAATATCTTGGCGTTCAAAGCGCCCTTGCAAGGCTTACATTTTTTCTAAATTTGGCTTATATAAATGGCGAATTAAACGAAGGCGAAAGGCAGGTTATAAGCGATATAGCAAGGGGTTTTGGTATATCGCAAAGCGTTTTAAATGTTATCATTTCAAGATTTGAATCATTTTATGCTAGACAAGAACAAAGACAAGATACCCCTAAACAAAGCCCAAAAAAAGACCCTTACGAAGTGCTTGGAGTTAGCAAAGATGCGAGTTTAGCCGAGATAAAAAAACGTTATCGTGAATTGGTAAGACAGTATCATCCAGACATTTTAATGGGCAAGGGCGAGAGCGAAGAAAAAATCGCCATGGCGACCAAAAAACTTCAAGAGATAAACGAAGCATACGAGATATTGCAAAAACAAAAGGCTTAAATTTAAGGGCTTGTTTAAATCTTTAAATTTAAACCCAAATTTCATACAAAAAGGATAAAAATGAGAGCACTAATTAGCGTCAGCGACAAAGACGGAGTTGTAGATTTTGCAAAAGGTCTTAGCGAACTTGGCTGTGAGATTCTAAGCACAGGCGGAACTTTTAAACTTCTTAGCGACAACGGCATAAAGGCGATAGAAGTTAGCGAATATACCAAAAGTCCAGAAATGTTTGAAGGACGAGTTAAAACCTTGCATCCAAAAATTCATGGCGGAATTTTGCATAAAAGAGACGATCAAAACCATGTTGCACAAGCAAAACAACACGATATCGGCACGATAGACTTAGTTTGCGTAAATCTTTATCCCTTTAAACAAACCACGATTCGCACAGATGATTTTGGTGAAATCATCGAAAATATCGATATCGGCGGCCCAGCGATGCTAAGAAGTGCGGCAAAAAATTTCAAAGATGTGCTTGTAGTTTGCGACGTACTTGATTATGATGAAATTTTAACTAGACTAAAAAATGGCACTTGTGATTTGGAATTTCGCCGAAATTTGATGATAAAAACCTATGAACATACCGCTGCTTACGATAGCATGATAGCTAACTATATGAACGAAAGATTCAATGGCGGTTTTGGAGCTAGCAAATTCATAGTTGCCAGCAAGGTTTTTGACACTAGATACGGCGAAAATCCGCATCAAAAAGGTGCTTTGTATGAATTCGAATACTTTTTTAGCAACAACTTTAAAACCCTAAAAGGCGAGGCGAGTTTTAACAACCTAACTGATATTAACGGAGCTTTGATGTTGGCAACTAGCTTTGGTGACGCCCCTGCTGTGGCTATCGTTAAGCACTCAAACCCTTGCGGTTTTGCCGTAAAAGAAAATTTATTTGATAGTTATGTTGAGGCTTTAAAATGCGATCCAGTCAGTGCTTATGGCGGTGTTGTGGCTATAAATGGCACGCTTGATGAAAAACTTGCAAATAAAATAAATGAAATTTATGTTGAAGTCATAATTGCTGCAAATGTTAAGCCAGAGGCACTCAAAGTTTTTGAGTCTAAAAAACGTATCAAAATTTTCACCCAAGAAAATAAATTTTTAGTTCGTGCCGGTGATAAATACGACTTTAAGCATGTTGACGGCGGTTTTGTTTATCAAGAAAAAGATGAAGTTCAAGATAGCGAAATAGCACAAATGAAGCAAATGGGCGAACACACAGCAAACACTCAACAAATTCAAGACGCCAAAATCGCTTGGAAAGTCGCCGCCCTTACAAAAAGCAACTGCGTTGTTTATGTTAAAAATTCAGCCCTCGTGGCCATTGGCATGGGTATGACAAGTCGTGTGGATGCCGCCAGAGCCGCGGTAGCAAAGGCAAAAGACATGGGGCTTGATCTTAACGGTTGTACTCTTGCAAGCGAGGCCTTTTTCCCATTTAGAGACAGCATAGATATAGCCAGCGAAGTTGGCGTAAAATGCGTGATAGAACCGGGCGGAAGCATACGAGATGACGAAGTTATTGCTGCTGCAAACGAACACGGCATAGCGCTTTATTTTACAGGCGTAAGACACTTTTTACACTAAAATCTGATATCAAATTTGCGGGTTTTTACTTGCAAATTTGATATTTAAGGGATTAAAATGCGAAAACTTTTTGCTCTTATTTTCTTTGCTATCACCCTTTTTTCAAGCGAAAATTTACAACTTTCAAAGGATAATTCTATGCAAAATATAAAAGAAATTTATCTTGCAGGTGGGTGTTTTTGGGGTGTGCAAGCTTATTTTAAAAATATTTCTGGTGTAGTTAGCACCGAGGTTGGATACGCCAATGGCAAGAGCAAAAATGCCACTTATGAGGGTTTAAAACAAAGCGAACATGCCGAAACCCTAAGGCTTAAATTTGATGCAAACAGAGTAGATTTGGCTGAAATTTTGGCACATTTTTTTCGCATTATTGACCCATTTTCTGTAAATCGCCAAGGCAACGATATAGGCAAACAATATCGCACAGGCATATATTATACAGATGAAAGTTTGCGTGGGATTATAGACGAGGCGGTGGCTTTGGTGGAGAAAAAATACTCCAAAAAAGTTGCAACACAAGTTGAGCCATTAAAGCATTTTATCGTAGCAGAGGGCTATCATCAAGATTATTTAGAAAAAAATCCGGGCGGGTATTGTCATATAAATTTGGATTTAGCCAAAAAACCGCTTTTTAGCGATGAAAATTTTAGCCTAGCAAGCAAGAGCGAACTAAAAGCCAAGCTAAGCAGCGAAGCTTATGCCATTACCCAAGAAAAGGCGACCGAACGCCCATATACTAGCGAATTTGACAAATTTGATAAGGCGGGGATTTATGTAGATATCACCACTGGCAAACCGCTTTTTTCTAGTTCGGATAAATTTGATGCGGGATGTGGCTGGCCTAGTTTTAGCAAGGCTATTACGACCGATGCGTTAAGTTACGCAAGAGATACGAGCCATGGCATGGATAGAATCGAGGTTAGCTCTCGTATCAGCAACTCTCATCTAGGACATGTTTTTGATGATGGGCCGGTGCAAAAGGGCGGATTAAGGTATTGCATAAACGGTGCTAGTTTGCGTTTTATACCGCTTGAAAAAATGGACGAAGAAGGATACTCTGAGTATAAAATTTTTGTTAAAGAGAAGTAAATTTATAAGGATAAATAAATGAAAAAAATCATTTTTTGGATATTTAGCGTGAGTGTTTTGTTTGCTTTGGATTTCAATAGATTGGTTTTAGTAGATGAAAATCATGCAGAAATTAAACAAAATAACAGAATTTATATTTTGGATAGCTACATTATACCTTTTGAACAACCTTACTATATTTTTGTAAAAAGCAAGGATAATAAAAAGTTTGAGCTTGATGAAGTGCATGACATGGCTATAGAATATATAAAAACAAGAGGTTGTACATCTCCTTTGAAAAAAAGAGAGGACTTATATATGAAAAATAACGAACAAACTACATTTATTATAGTTGTTGAGTGCTAGGGACTTGTGCGATTTAAATTGGACTCAAAATAAGTTAAGCGGATTTTTAGTTGCGTTACTTTGCAAGCATTGAAGTTCTTATTTTTTGTTTAGTAAAGTGATGAGAAAATACGGACCCCACACGAAAGAATTGAGTTTGCTAACAAAGTCGGTAAGCATTTCCATAAGAATTCCTAGAAT
>JAILCJ010000149.1 GCA_024680445.1 Campylobacter sp. | reverse complement strand
CACTTTTAAAGCAAAAAAAATTATAATCAAACAAAAAAGGTATTAAATGACTAGCTCTAAAATTTTTGTTGGTTTTTTTGTTTGTTTTACACTGGCATTGCTTTTATATTTGTTTAGACCATTTTTGTTAAATATTTTCATAGCCGCCTTGCTTGGCGTGGCACTTTCAAATGTTAATGTCAAATTTCTAACTATTACAAAAGGGCAAAAAAAATTAAGTGCAGCACTTACCACTGTTGTGCTATTTTTGCTATTTATAGCACCGCTTTTTTATGCTATTACCAGTCTTGTTACTTATCTTGCGACTTTTAATCCTGAAAGCGTAAATGAAACCATAGAATATATAAAACATTATCAGTTTTCTTTGCCTGATGCTATGTCATTTTTAGAACCAAATTTGAAAGAATTTTTATCTGATTTTGACCCTAAACCCCTTGTTACAAAGGTCTTAGAATACGCTACAAATATTGGCAAGATGAGTTTTAAATTTATAAGCGATTTGCTAGTGATTCTCATCTTTTTCTTTTTTGTTGAGCTTTATGGTAGTGAGTTGGTTTGCTATCTAAAAAATACTTTACCACTTAGCAAAGACGATAGTCAAAGCATTTTGAGCGAAGTTGCAAATGTTATGAGTGTGGTTTTTTACTCTATTATCATAAATATGATTTTACAAGGCTTTTTGTTTGCCATTATAACGATGATTTACGGATATGACGGCTTTTTGACAGGAATTTTATACGGTTTTGCCTCTCTTATCCCAGTTATCGGTGGTATGCTTGCATGGGGGCCTATAAGTGCCCACGAATTCGCTAGCGGCAACACCGGCGGTGCTATCGTGATCGCACTTTATACTATCATTATGATTTCAATTATAGCCGATACTTTTTTAAAGCCTTTGGTTATTAAATTTATAAACTCAAAATTAGTTACAAAGCCTACAAATTTGAACGAACTTTTGATATTTTTTGCGATGATAGCTGGGATTGCGACATTTGGATTTTGGGGAATCATCATAGGACCTGCGATAATCGCCTTTTTTATCTCAACCATAAAACTTTATGTCTTGCTTCGCGAAAGGCAAATTTTTTAAATTTTTAAATGAAATTATATCAATGGCGAGATTTTAAAATTTGACTTTTATAAAATTATTCATAGTATCAAAACGGAAAGTTATAAGGTTTTGAAGCATACCAAACAAGCACATAAATGTTACAAAACTACTGCCGCCATAGCTAAAAAATGGCAAAGGGACTCCAACGACGGGAGCAAAACCTATAGTCATGGAGACATTAACTCCAACATAGATAAAAATCATCATCGCTATGCCCGTGGTGATAACCCTTGTAAAATGGTCTTTTTTTAGGATATTGTTTAGACTAAGCAGGTGCATAATGAGCATAGCGTAAAAGATGATAACCCCTAAGCCTCCGTAAAAACCAAATCTTTCTATGGTATATGCAAAGATAAAATCGCTAGTTGCGATAGGTAAAAATTTAAAGTGAGTTTGCGTTGCTTCATCTTTTGGTTTGCCCTCCAAACCGCCACTGCCGATAGCTATAATGCTTTGCTCGACATGATAGCTAGGTTTTTCAGAGATAAAGTCTGTTATACGTTTTTTCTGATAATCGTGCAAATTGTCATACAAAACCGGAGCAAAAACACAAATTCCAAGTGCTATGCTAAGCCAAATTTTTTTATCTACTCCTATGATAAAAAGCACAGAGTAACCAACTATCAAAAGTATAAGTGCAGTACCAAGATCTGGTTCTTTAAGTATAAGTATGAAAGGCAAAAGTATATAAATGCTAAGCCTTGAAAATTCCTTTAAACCATAGCCGTTTTCTTCTGGCGGACGTTTTTTGACAAGGTAAGCTAACATTAATAAAAATGCTGGTTTCATTAGTTCGCTTGGCTGTAAAGTGAAATTTATAAACGGAATTTCAAGCCAACGTCTAGCGCCAAGTTTGCTTACACCAAAAAGATCAACGCTAAGCAAAAGTAAGATATTTATCCAGTAAAAAATAGGTATAAACCAGTTTAAACGTCTAATAGGCAATAAGAAAAATAAGAAAAAACAAGCAAATCCTACGCTAAAATATACAAGCTGTTTGCTTGCTAAAACTGCATTTGCCTCTGAAATTAAAATATGCGAAAAAACTATAATCGGCACTATCAAAAAAGGCTGAAAAAAGTCAAAATGTGTTAAAATGCGTCTGTCAAAGATAATCAAAGTAAAACCTTATTTTTGGCGCGATTATAACACAAAAAGGTTAAAAATTTGGTCGAATTTTACGCTCAAAGTGATGATAGGTTGGATATTATGGTTTCAAAAGAGCTAAAAATTTCACGAAATCAAGCCATAAATTTGATCAAAGATGCCCTTGTTATCGTAAATGATAAAGAAATTTTAAAACCTTCATTTAAAGCAAATCCTAACGATAAAATTTGTGTAAATTTTGCCGAAGCAAAGCCACAAGAAAATAGATATGAAGTCAAATTTGATGTGCCTATTATTTATGAAGACGAAAATTTATTGGTTTTAAACAAGCCTGCTGGTGTTGTAGTTCATGGTGCAAATAGCTTAAAAGAAGCCAGTTTGGTTGAGTGGTTAAACGAAAAATCTTTTATGCTTTCAAATTTGAACGGAGCCGTTAGAGCGGGTATAGTTCATAGATTGGATCGTGAAACAAGCGGTGCTATCGTGGTTGCAAAGACAAATTTGGCTCATGCAAAACTTAGCGAACAGCTAAGCGATAAAAGCATGGGGCGGATATATCTTGCTATGGTGGATCTTGCGTTAAAAAGCGATTGTATACTTGATCGTCCCATAGCAAGAAGTCCTGCAAATCGCCTAAAAAACGCTGTTGTAGCAAATGGTAAGCCTGCAAAAACGGCGTTTAGAAATTTGTGCGAGGGCAAAAATGCAAATCTCATAGCTTGCAAACTTTTTACCGGCCGCACTCATCAAATAAGAGTTCATCTTTCTAGCATAAATCGCCATATTTTGGGTGATAATTTATACGGCTTTAAGAGCGAAAAAGATAGAATCAGCAGAATCATGTTACATGCGTATTTGATGTATTTTACTCATCCTATAACGGGCGAAAAACTCGAATTTGTTGCGCCTTTATATGATGATTTTAAAAATTTAGCTTATAAAAAATTTCAAATGGAGGATTTTGATGAAAAAATTAAACCAAGCCATATTCACAGCATTTTTAGCGACCTTTCTGACTGCGTGCGGCTCTAAGGTTCCAAGCGAACAAAACTTTTCTTTACCAAATGTCAATGGGCTAAAAACCATTACCGATACGACAGAAGTTGCCTTTGAGTGGTCACCAGTAAATGATGAAAAAGTCAATGGTTACTTGCTGTATCGTTTAAACCAAAGCACAAATACCTATGATGTAGTTGCCCAGATAAACGATAGATACGCCACTCACTATGTTGATACAAATTTGGCTCCAGAAACAACTTATACATATCAAATGAGAACATTTTCAGGCGATTCGATTTCACCAAGCGGAGCTAGCGTAAGTGCAACGACCATGCCACTTATGGATTCGGTTGCTTTTTCACAAGCTTTTAGTGGACTTCCAAACAAAGTTAAGATTATTTGGCGACCTCACACCGATCCTAGCGTGGTTGGCTATGTGATAAAAAGAGCAAACGCAAATAGTTCAGACTTCGATACTATCGCACAAGTTGAAGGCAGACTTCAAGCTGAATACATAGACAACAAAGTCAAAGCAAACAAGACATATAGTTACACTATTCACGCCAAAAATAATAAAGGCGTTTTATCAAAACCAAGCCAAGTTATGAGTGCGACAACAAAGGAGTTACCCTAAAGGTGCCACAAATATAAGTGCTAGCGTGCATGCCCCTAAAAAAATCATACTTAGTTGGGATAGCGTAGCCTTTGATGATTTTTCACATTATAATGTTTATGCAAAATCAAGCAAACTTTTGCCGTTTAGACATCTTGCTAAGCTGGTTGAAAATCATTACGAAGACTTGATAAACGAAGACGGTGCAACTAGGTATTATCGTATCAAAGTTGTCGATAAAGACGGACTTGAAAGCGAGTGGCAAGGAGCAGATGTAGTTGGCAAGAGCCTGGAAGCACCAAAAAAACCAGAGATGGGCGGTGCAAACTTTGATGGTTCTAGCATAACTATAAATTGGAGTGGCGTAGATAGGGCGGTTTCGTATAGTTTGATAAGAACGGGCGGAGGCGATAAAACCATAAATGGCATAGAAGGCACGAGTTATACAGATACGGCTATTACGGCTGGACAAAGTTATACTTATAAAGTCGTAGCGGTCGATGAATACGGACTTAGCTCTGATAAATCAAGCGGTGTAGAAGTAAGCACAAAATAATGCCAAATTTTATAACGAATCGCATAAAACCGCTAAATTTTGCCTTTGGCAATGATGATATCAAATTTGAATTTGAGCTTTTTGGCAGATGTGAGAGATTGATATTTACTAAAAATCACGACGAGGAATTTTTTATCACCATTAAACAAAGGCAAGACGGAAATTTCGTGGTTAAAGGCGATAAACTAAGCAAACCGCCAAGGCTTTCGTCTTTGCAAAAAGCACTTTGTTTGTTTAGGGATACGGCTTGCGATAAAATTTTAAGTCAAGCCATACAAAATAAAAGTCAAAAAGAACCAAATAAAGTCGAAAATATCGTGAATATAAACGAGCTTGGCGAGCTTAAAGACTTTGTTGAAAAGTATGAAAAAATTTACATAGAGATAGGCTTTGGCTCTGGCAGACACTTGCTTTTTAGAGCAAAAGAAGAGCCAAATACCGCTATCATCGGCATAGAAGTGTATAAACCAAGCATGGAGCAAACCAGCAAATTAGCTCGTGCGTCCAAATTTGATAATATTCGCCTTATTAACACTGATGCGAGATTGTTACTATCGCTTTTGCCATCAAATTTGATAGATAAAATTTTCTTGCATTTTCCAGTGCCGTGGGACGATGCCCCGCACCGCCGTGTTGTTTCGGCAGATTTTGCTATGCAGTGTGAAAGAGTGCTTAAAAAAGGCGGAGTTTTCGAGCTTAGAAGCGATAGTTTGGCATATACAAATTTTACAAGCGAGGTATTTTTAGGACTTAAAAACGCAAAAATTTTTATACAAAAAAATGTTGCAAATCCCGTCGTAAGCAAATACGAAGACAGGTGGCAACGTCAAAACAAAGATATTTTTGACCTTTACTACACTTGTGAAAGCATTAGTTCTGAGTCGAAAAAACTAAACGAGCTTAAATTTGACGATTTTTATGATTTGCAAAAAATAAAGCAAAATTTTTCAAATTTGACCTTAAAAGGTGATGATTATTTTGTGCATTTTGAAGAGCTTTATTCAAACGAAAATTTGCTTATCATAAGGGTCGCCTTTGGTGCATTTAACAAGCCAGAACATAGTTTTATCAAGCTTGGCAAGGGCGTGAAGTATTTTATCAAAGCCCCGCTTTTGACTACCCAAAATGCAAATGCTCATGAAAAAATAAAGGAAATTTTAGCCAAATGGAGCCGATAATAACAGCTAGAAATTTAATGCTGTCGTATGAAAACGACGTTATCATAAAGGGTGCAAATTTAGACATAAAACCCAATGATTTTATCTTTATCACCGGTAAAAGTGGTAGCGGTAAATCTACACTTTTAAAGTCATTTTATGGCGATATTAGCCCAAAAATGGGCGAACTAAAAGTTTGCATGACAAGTTTAAATGATATAAGTGATAAAAATTTAAATATCCTTCGTCAAAAAGTAGGCATAATTTTTCAAAATTATCGTCTTATAAATGAGTGGAATGTTGAAAAAAATGTTATGCTTCCGCTTATCATCAAAGGCATTAGCCATGGCGTTAGTAAGGCGCAGGTGGCAAAATTGCTAAAACATGTCAATATGCTACATAAAGCAGATAAATATCCGCTTGAACTTAGCGGTGGTGAACAGCAAAGGGTTGCGATGGCACGGGCATTAGCTCACAATCCACTCTTACTTCTTTGCGATGAACCTACCGGCAACCTTGATGAATATTCTAGCGAGGTTATCTGGTCTTTGTTGCGTTCGGCAAAGGAATTTTTAGGTACGACCATAGTTGTCGTTACTCACCATGTCCCAAGCACTCTTCGCATAGATTACAGACGTTTGCTTATAGAAAATGGAGAGATAAATGAACTCGTTTAAGTCAAATTTCGGTTTTATCGTGGCTTTGGTTGCGATTTTGGCTAGTTTGGAATTTAGCTTTTTAAGCGATACGATAGTGAAAAATTACGAAAAATCAATGGCTAATGATTATAATATCGTCATAGTTTCTAGTAAAGAATTAACTCAAAATATCATAGCCAATGTGGTGCCGCAGACAAAATCTCTTGAAGTTTTGAGTCATAAAAAGATTATCGATAGACTTAGTAATGATATTTCAGCCAAAAATTTAGGCGTTTTGCAAAATATCATGCCTAAATTTTATTCACTAAGATTAAAAAGTTTTCCAAATTCAAGCGTCTTAAATTCGCTTCGTTCTAAACTGCTTAAAATAGACGGAGTTAGCAAGGTCGAAACCTTTTCAAAAACGCATGATAAAATTTACAAAATTTTAAATATCACAAGGGTGCTTTGCTATATATTTATGGGCTTTATTTTTATAATCGGCATGCTTTTGATGTCAAGGCAAATTAGCCTTTGGACTTACAGACATAAAGAAAGAATCGAGATTATGAGCCTTTTTGGTGCTCCATTTTTGCTAAAAAGTGCGGTTTTGTATAAAAGTGCGGTTATAGACGCTATCGTATCGGCTTTGATAGTGATTGTTACCTTTGCATTTTTGCCTAAATTTGCACCTATACAAACTCTTATCTCGCAGGTTGATATAGTCTTGCCAAGCGTGAGTTTTGAGCAAGGTATGTGGCTACTTGGCATAGCCGTGCTTTTAAGTATCTTAATAGTAAGTTTCGTTATGGCAAGGACAAAACAACTTGAAAAGTAAAATTTTAACCATTTTGTTGGTTTTTAGCATTAGTCTTTTTGGTGCGCAAAGCACAAAAGAAAAGATAAAAGATTCTAAAGAATCTTTGCGATCAAGCGAGCAAATGAGTAAACAACTAAATAAAAAGCTTGAAGATCTTGCCGATGATATTGTGCTTGGAGATAAAAATTTAAAATCCATAACCAAAGACACAAACGCTTTAAAATCACAAATTTCAAGTCTTGAAAAGGATGTAAAAAGCCAAAACAAAGAGCTTGAAAGTTTAAGTGCCCAAAATAAAGAATTATTAGAAAATCAAAAACAAATCGAGCAAAATCTTATACGCATAATAGCCGAGGATTTTTCTATGGATTTGTTTATGCAAGATAGCGGGGTTAGCGATAGTATCGATAGTATCGTGGCTTCTGAAACTATAAGCAAACTTGGCGATGTTTTAAAAGATGATTTTAAAAAAATGGCTAAAAATTATGATGAAACCTTAAATCTCATAAGAGATAAATCCCAAAAAATCGATCAAATTCAAGCAAATATAAAAGATTATAAGAAAAAACAAAACGATTTGCTAGGTTTGCAGAAAAAGCAAAAATCAACCCTTGAAAATTTGCGTCGAGATAAAGAAATTTATAGCAAAAAACTTCAAAAACTAAAATCCCAACAAGATGAGCTTAGAAAAACTCTTGAACATTTAAATATCCTTGCAAAACGTGAAAGCGAGGCAGCACGAGAAGCTAAAAAACAAAGGAAAAGTGCCGAAAAATCTCGTCAAAAATCAGGTAAAAAAGCCCAAGAGGAAGTTTCACAGCTCAATACTGCCTATAAAAGTAGCGTTATCAGATATCGCGGAGCCAAAACCATAGCACCGCTTGAAAGTTATAGTGTAAAACAAAAATTTGGCAATTATGTCGACCCAATTTATAACATCAAAATTTTTAATGAAAATGTTGTGCTAAGATCCAAAACTACAAATGCCATGGTTAGAAGCGTGTTAAATGGCAAGGTTGTTTTCGCCAAAGAAACGCCTTTGCTTGATAATGTTGTCATAGTCGAAAATGACGGGCAAATTCACACTATTTACGCACATTTAAGCCATATCGCACCGACTATTCGAGTTGGAACTCGCGTTAAAAAAGGCACTATCATAGGCAGGGTTAGACAAGATCTGACCTTTGAAGTAACGCAAAAAAATGCCCATATCAATCCGCTCGAACTCATCTCTCGTTAGGACTATTAGCTACATTTAAAGCCTTTTTAGATAAAATCTCGAAATTTTTAAGGAGAAAAAAATGGAACAAGCAAAACGGGTTTTGATCAAATTTTCAGGGGAAGCCTTAGCTGGTGAAAGCGGTTTTGGCATAGATACGCCGATTTTAAAATTTATCGCCAACGAAATAAAAGACCTAGTTGACGCTGGAAAAGAAGTAGGCATAGTCATAGGTGGCGGAAATATCGTGCGTGGCGTTACAGCTTCGCAAGACGGTATCATCAAACGCACCAGTGGCGATCACATGGGTATGCTAGCCACCGTTATAAACTCTATCGCTCTTAGAGAAGCTATCGAGTATGTTGGCGTAAATGTTCGCGTTCAAAGTGCTATCAAAATGGAGGCATTTTGCGAAACTTTTATAGTCGGTAGAGCCCAAAGACATCTTGAAAAAGGTAGAGTTGTGATATTTGGCGCTGGAACTGGCAATCCATTTTTTACAACCGATACAGCCGCCACGCTTAGAGCCATAGAAATAGGCTCTGATATGATAATCAAAGCAACAAAAGTTGATGGCGTTTATGACAAAGATCCGAAAAAATTTGCTGACGCACAATTGCTTAAAAACATAAGTTATGAAGAAGCCTTGCAAGACAATATCAAAGTTATGGACGATACAGCCATAGCTCTTGCAAAGGATAATAAATTGCCGATTTTGGTATGCAATATGTTTAAAAAAGGCAACATTTTAAACATACTAAACGGCGATGAAAACGCACTTTATTCGATAGTAAAATAACCATAAAAGGAAAAAAATGAGAACAGAACAAATCATAGCCCAAGCTTTAAAAAGCGTAAATGACGATCGTTATAAACTTTCGCTCATAGTCGCAAAACGAGCCGAAGCATTGGCAAATGGTGCAGAAATTTTGGCACAAGGTGTCAATGATAAAATGAAATTTACTGATATTGCACTTATGGAAGTAGCACAAGGCAAGATAGGACTTGACTGCTTTGTTGACGAAAAATAGTATTTTTATAGAAGAACTTGTTGAAGAGATCAGATCGTGTAAAAGCGTAGCAGAGGCAAAAAATTTGCTTTTTTCTTTGCATGATAAAAGCGATTTTCTTTGCAAAGCGATCGAATACTGCGTGATGTCGCATGCCGATCAATACCGAAAAAGTGGCGAACCTTATGCGATTCACCCCATTTTGGTTTCTTGTATAGTTGCTTATCTTGGTGGCGATGAAAATATGCTTATAGCCGCCTTGCTTCACGATGTAGTCGAAGATACAACGGCTACGGCAGATGACATTAAAAGCGAATTTGGTGATGAGGTTGCCAAATTAGTCGAGGGTTTAACAAAGATCATAAATATCCGAGAAGATAAGCTTGCTAGCTCATCTAGCAACGAAAGACTTGCCAGTTCGGCTCTTAGTTTTCGTAAAATGCTTATAATTTCTATTCACGATGTTAGAGTTTTGGTGGTTAAACTTTGCGATAGATTGCATAATATGCTTACTCTTGATGCTTTGATACCAGAAAAACAAAAACGAATCTCCGAAGAAACTCTTGTAGTTTATGCGCCTATCGCTCATAGGCTTGGCATTTCGTCTATCAAAAATTTGCTTGAAGATTTGAGTTTTAAGTATGTTTTGCCAGATGAATATGCTACGATAGATGGCTACCTTGACGAGCATAAACAGCAACTAACCCTTAAACTTAACGCTTTTTGCGATCAAGTAAGTCAAATTTTACTTCAAAATGGCTTTGGAGAGGGTGATTTTGAGATACAAAAGCGTATGAAGCACTATTATTCGACTTATCTTAAAATGCAAAGAAAAGGTCTAAGCATAGAAGAAGTGCTTGATTTGCTTGCTATTCGTATAGTTACAAAAGAAACTCTTGATTGTTATAAAATTTTGGGTTGTTTGCACCTAAAATTTAACCCTTTGACTTCAAGGTTTAAAGACTATATCGCCTTGCCAAAACAAAACGGCTATCAGACCCTACACACGACTATTTTTTATGAAAAAAGCATTTTTGAAGTACAAATTCGCACTCGTGATATGCATAAAACTGCTGAATACGGCGTTGCTGCCCACTGGAAATACAAAACCGGCGGCAATCTTTTAAATCCAAAACTAGACTGGCTAAGCGATATCGGCATGCAAAACGAAGCCGAAAACAATCCAGAAGAACTTTACGAATACGCCAAAGACAGCCTTTATATCGAAGATATAGCCGTATATTCGCCAAAGGGCGGAATTTTTACTTTGCCAAGGGGAGCTACAGCACTTGATTATGCTTATGAGGTTCATACAGAGATAGGCTTATACGCCAAAGATGCTTATATAAATCGTGTTCGTATGCCACTTCTTACCGAACTTAAAAATGGTGATATAGTTCGCATAGTTACGGACAATGTGCCAAAATATCGTTGCTCGTGGATAAATAGCGTAAAAACCGGCAAGGCAAGAGCGACTATGAGATCGTATTGTAAACAAAAAATGCGAGATATAAATCATAACATAGGCATAGAAATTTTAAGATCCTTCTTTGGGGTTAGTGAAGCCAAAATTCTTAGCTGGATAGAAAGTGAAAATTTAGGAAAAAAAGTTTTTCGTTTAGCCACAGATTCTATATTTTTGCAAGAAGTGGTAAATCAGCTTAAAAAATATATGAAAAAAGAACACCCATTTTTGATAAGCATTAGCGATAAATATCAAGCCAGAAAACAAAAATTTGATAATATCGTGATTTACTCAAATCACAGGGTTGATAATGTCGAATTTGATTTTTGTTGCAATCCAAAAAGAGGCGATAATATCCTTGGTTTTCGTAGTGGCAAAACCGTTATCGTTCATCATAAATTTTGTGATAGAGCGGCAAAATTTATGGAGCAAAAAAAGGAGCTTATTTTTGTCAAATGGACAAGAAATGCACCAAAACGTTACAAAATTATACTAAATTTGGAAAATCGCAAGGGTTCTTTGGCAGAATTTTTGTCTTTTGTAGCCAAACTTGGATTAAATTTAGCTACAATACGCCTAGATGAAAGTTATGACGCTTCGGGTGATGTATTTACACTTAGTGTTGAGATGAACGAAAACACAAGCGTTGAAGAGATAAAAGATAAATTAAAAAAGCGATTTAAGATCATAGAATTTGTTTCGCTAAATGATGCATATGATCATTAAATTTAAAGGAGAAAAATTTGATTGATTATTCAAAAATTATGGCAGAAATCAAACGAGGTGTCGCAGAAATCATAGACGAGCAAAGAGTTGAGACTTTGGTAAAAAATTTCTATGAAAAAGGTGAAAGATATCTTGTTAAAATAGGCATGGATCCGACCGCACCGGATTTGCACCTAGGTCATTCTGTCGTGCTAACCAAAATGGCACTTATGCAAAAACATGGTGCTTTTATACAATTTCTTATAGGCGATTTCACCGGTCAAATCGGTGATCCAAGCGGTAAATCAGTCACAAGAAAAAAACTAGATAAAGAAGTTGTGTTAAAAAATGCAAAAACTTATGAAGAGCAAGTTTTTAAAATTTTAGATCCAAAATATACCGAAGTTATGTTTAACTCTACTTGGACAAACGAGCTTGGAGCCGCCGGTATTATCGAGCTTACAAGCACTTTTCCGGTAGCTAGAATGCTAGAACGTGATGATTTTGAAAAAAGACTAAAAGCTGGCACGCCTATAAGCATAAGCGAATTTATGTATCCACTTTTGCAAGGACACGATAGTGTTGCGATGAAGTGTGATATAGAAATGGGCGGAACAGATCAGAAATTCAATCTCTTAATGGGTAGAACCCTTCAAAGAGTTTATAACATAGGCAAAGAACAAGCCGTTATCATGATGCCACTTCTTGAAGGGCTTGACGGCGTAAATAAAATGAGTAAAAGTCTTGGAAATTATATCGGCGTAACAGATGAGCCAAATGAAATGTATGCCAAAATTTTAAGCATTTCTGATGAGTTGATGTGGCGTTGGTATGATTTGCTAAGCACAAAGGGACTTGATGAAATTTCGGCTTTAAAAACAGCGGTAAAAAATGGCGAATTTCATCCAAAAAAAGCAAAAGAGGCATTAGCACTTGAAATAACCGAACGTTATCACGATAAACAAAAAGCATTAAATGCACAAGCAGAGTTTGAAAGTATTCACGCTAAGGGCGAATTGCCAAGCGATATGGACGAATTTAGCATGGACGCACCGGCTTGGATAGCTCAGGCATTGACAGTATGCAAACTATGCCCTAGCAATTCTCAAGCAAGACGCGATATATTAGCAAACGCAGTTAGCGTAAATCAAAAAAAGATAAACGACGAGCAGTTAAAGCTTGAAAGCGGTGAGTATATCCTACAAGTTGGCAAGAAAAAATTTGCAAAATTAAAGGTAAAATAATGGACTTGAAACCGATCAAAATCGGCAAATACGAGCTAAAATACCCCATTATTCAAGGCGGTATGGGGCTTGGTATCAGTTGGGACAAACTAGCTTCTGCTGTTAGTCTCGAAGGTGGTCTAGGCGTTATAAGCTCTGTTGGGACAGGGCATTATGAAAATCTTGCTCATGTTAAAAAAAGCCTAAATTCTAAGCCTTTTGGTAGCGAAAATTTCTATTCTGGCGAAGCTTTAAAAGCCATTATAGCTAACGCAAGAAAAGTTTGCGGAAATTTACCACTTGGCGTAAATATAATGTATGCCGCAAATGATTATGCTAGAGTGGTTAAAGACGCATGTGAAGCGGGTTTTAACATCATTATTAGCGGTGCTGGACTTCCAACAAATTTACCAGAATTTACACAAAATTTTAAAGATATAGCCCTTGTGCCTATCGTTTCGTCAGCAAAGGCTTTAAAAATCATTTGCAAAAGGTGGAAACAACGTTACGATAGATTGCCAGATGCTGTTGTGCTTGAAGGTCCGTTAAGTGGCGGACATCAAGGTTTTACTTACGAACAATGTGTCGATCCAGAATATCAACTAGAAAAACTTATCCCACAAGTCAAAGCCGAGATAGCTCAATGGGGCGATTTTCCGCTTTTTGCAGCCGGTGGCATTTGGGATAAAAACGATATACAAAAAGCCATGGATCTCGGTGCAGACGGCGTTCAAATGGGTACTCGCTTCATAGGCACCAAAGAATGCGACGCTGATGAGAAATTTAAAAACATGCTTATAAACGCTAAACAAGAAGATATCAAACTCATTAAAAGTCCCGTTGGTTACCCTGCACGTGGCATAGATACAAATTTGTTTAAACTTATAGAAAAAAAAGTTGCGCCAAAAATTCAGTGTATCTGTAATTGCGTTTCGCCTTGTCAAAGGGGTAAAGAAGCCAAAGAAGTTGGGTATTGTATAGCTGAACGCCTTTATGATGCGTTTTGCGGTATCAAAGAAACAGGGCTTTTTTTCACTGGTGCAAACGGCTACAAGCTTAAAGAAATCATCAGTGTAAAAGAACTTATGAAGAAGTTAGTCCATGGCGAAAATGCGTAATATTCTGGCATTTTTTGCCCTTAGCCTTTGCCTTTTTGCAAATCCAGTCTTAGACAAATTTGATAAAAATTTTAACTCTGCTACAAGAACAGGCAAACTAAGTTTACATAATGAAGTCAAAAAACTTTATGTAAGCACTCTTATAAAAAATAATACCGATCTAAAAAAACAAAGCTTACAAAGGTTAGTCAAAAGTTCAAAGGCCTTAGGCTTAAATTCTAGTCAGTATGAGGCAGATTTACGAAAATTAAATTCAAAAACAAGCAAGAGTAATATTGCAAACAATAAAAACAGCAAAATTGCAAACTATCAAAAAGCCCAAACTTCGGACACTTACTTGTTAAGTGCGTCCAAAGGCAACAACGCCTTAAATCTCAAATTTAACAAAAGCATAAGTCAAAAAGACTTCAAAATTCACTCTTTATATAAAAACAAAATTTATCGCAACATGATAGACATAAAAGCCACGCTTAACGGCAAGTCTATTACTTATAAAAATTTTTTAGCAAACGAAGTGCGTGTATATCCGCTCGATAAACAAACCACTCGTATAACCTTTATAAGCCCAAATCAGCAAAATTTAAATATCAAAATTCTAGATTCTTACCTTGTCATAAGTACTAGCAAATTTTTAAACAAAGAAGTGCTAGTAAAAGGGCTTAAAAAGCAAAATACTCAGCAAAAATACAAAGACTTTAACGAAGAAGCCGTTCAAACAGATACACAAAATTTTGCCCCAGCTCCAAGAGCAAGCAGTGCAAAAACCATAGTCATAGATCCCGGACACGGTGGCAACGATCCGGGTGCGGTAAATGGCAGATTGAAAGAAAAAATAGTTGTTATGGATATAGCCACCAAGCTTAGCAAAGAGCTTAAAAAACGTGGTCACAGGGTGTATTTTACTAGAAACAAAGATAAATTTATAAATTTGCGAACTCGCACCAAATTTGCAAACGATAAAATGGCAGATATCTTTATCTCTATCCATGCAAATGCCGCTCCAAACAAGTCAAAAGCTAGAAGTATGCACGGAATCGAGACCTTTTTCTTATCGCCAGCAAGAAGCGAACGTAGCAAAAATGCCGCCGCCTTAGAGAACAAATCAGACATTGATGAGATGAATTATTTTTCTAAGCAAACATTTTTAAATTTTTTAAATCGTGAAAAAATCATCGCCTCAAACAAACTTGCTATCGATATACAAAGAGAAAGTTTGCTTGCCTTACGCAAACGATATAGTGGCGTTAGCGATGGAGGCGTTAGAGAAGCGCCGTTTTGGGTACTTGTGGGCGCACTTATGCCAGCGGTTTTGGTCGAAGTGGGCTACATAACTCATCCAAGCGAGGGTCCAAGACTTTATGAAAATACATATCAAGACAGCATAGCCAAGGGCATAGCAAACGGACTTGATGATTATTTCAGGAACAATCCGTGAATGACGCCAAACTTGCATTTAAAGGCAAAACTGCTTTTAGCCAAGAATTTGACGATATTTACTTTAACACAGAAGCCCCTCAAAAAGAAAGCCAATACGTTTTTGCTAGTGCCATAGATGAAATTTGGGATAAAAAAGATGAATTCATCGTTGGCGAACTTGGTTTTGGAGTAGGGCTAAACTTTTTAACGATAGCAAAAAAATTTCACAACAGCCCTAAAAAACTACACTTTGTAAGCATAGAAAATTTTATGCTTAGCAAGGCGGAATTTCAAGAAATTTACGAAAAACTCGGCATTTATAAAAGAGAAAGCAAAAAACTAATCTCTAACTTACCGCCCAGAGTTTCGGGCATACATCGCATAAATTTTGCCGAAAATATCACGCTTGATCTTTGTTTTGGCGAAGCAAGTCAAATGATAAAAGAGCTTGATTTTAAAGCGGATTTATGGTTGCTTGATGGCTTTGCGCCGGCAAAAAATCCTCAAATGTGGAGCGAGGATTTGCTTAAAAGCGTAGCAAGTCTTACGAAAAAAGGCGGAATTTTACGAACTTATTCGTGTGCGAAAATGGTGAGAGAAAATCTTAGCAAGGCTGGTTTTTGCGTTGAGTTAAAGCAAGGATATGGAAAAAAGCGTCAGATGAGCGAGGCTCGTTTGCAAAATGAAGTCAAATTTGATACTTTGGCTTATTTCGCAAGGCCAAATGCCAATAATAAGGCTAAAAATGTGCTTATTATCGGAGCAGGCATTGCCGGACTTGCCACAGGTATGGAGCTAAAAAAACTTGGTTTTAATGTTACGATAGCCGAAAAAGACGCTACTCTTGGCAAAAATGCCTCGTCGAATCATTGCGGTATCCTTATACCGCTAGTCACCAAACCAGAAGTACAGCTCGGACGCATGCATATAAACGCTTTTTTGAAGGCAAGAAATTTTTATGAAAATGCCCTTAACAAGGGGCTTATAACTTATAGCGGTGCCTATGAATACGCTTTTGATGAAACTTTATTTGCTCGTTATTTCGCTCATCAAGGTTTTAGTGATGAGATATTTGGGTTTGAACCAAAGGCAAAGCCGTTTGCAAGGCTTTTTGTAAAGGGCGGTGCTTACGCAAGACCGGCTAAAATTTGTAAAAAATTTGCTAAAAATTTCGAGATCAAATTTAGCCATTGCTATCAAAGCCATAAACATTTAAAAAATGGCAAGATAAGCGTCAAATTTGATGGTCTAAGACCGCTTTTTTGCGATATTTTGATCTTTGCTACGGGTAGTCAAAGTAAGGAGATTTTTTCAAATTTACCGCTTAGCTTTGTGCGTGGGCAAGTAAGCAGGGTGAATTTTGGGCAAGACTTATCAAATTTGATAAACGAAAATTCTAGCAATTTATCAAATTTGATAAACGAAAATTCTAGCAATTCATCAAATTTGATAAGCGAAAATTCTAACAATTCATCAAATTTGATAAGCAAAAATTCTAGCAATTCATCAAATTTGATAAACAAGAATTCTAGCAATTTATCAAATTTGCATTGCGAAAACTTAGCGCAAAGATCAAATTTAAAAAGCTCATCTATGAAAAGCCAAACTAGCGATATGGCATTTGATTTAAACACTCCCCATAGTGCCATGGGCTATATAACGCCCTTTGTTGATGATAGCTACACCATAGGAGCAAGTTATGCTAGAAATGAAAAATTCGATGAAGTGCGTATAAAAGACGACATAGAAAATATACAAAAGGTGAAGGATTTTTTGCAACTTTTAGGGCAAGATTCGCTAGATTTTAGCCATGAGCCTAGGGATGATATTTTTGAAAAAAGTGGTATAAAACTTCTTTCCTCACGAGTTTCATACCGAAGTTATAGCTCCGATCGCTTCCCGATAATCGGTGCACTTCATGATGAGAATTATTATAAAAAAGCCTATGCAAAACTTTTCTGGACGAAGCATAAAGCACAGCAAAATCCACCCAGATACGAGCCAAATGTATTTTTAAATATCGCACATGGCTCACGTGGACTAGGCACAGCCATACTTGGCGCACAACTTATTGGTGATTTGCTTACTAACAGACCACTTTGTATAGAAAAATCCTTATTTTACGAACTCCACCCTGCAAGATTTTTGATAAGAAAACTAAAAAAAGGTAAAAAAGCTTAAAGTTTGTTATGTTTTTAAAAATTTTTAGTG
>JAILCJ010000147.1 GCA_024680445.1 Campylobacter sp. | reverse complement strand
CGGTATTTTGTAATGGTTCGTCTAACCATTTTAATATTGAAGTCTTTTTGTATCAATTCTAAAATTTTTAGATCCGAAAGTGGCTTTTGTTTATTTTCATTTTTTATAAGATTTACGAGATACTCTTTTATCGCAGCATTTGAAATATCGCTGTCCTCATCAAGAGCCGTTGCAAAAAAGCTTTTTAAGGCTATCGTCCCACGTGAACATTCAAGATATTTGTTGGCTATGGCACGAGAAATGGTCGAGGGGTTTCGCCCCAAATCTTCGGCGATTTGACGAAGTTTCATCGGCTTTATATCTCCGCCGAAAAAATAATCATATTGATAGTCTATTATCATCAAGCCGATTTTATAAAGCGTGGCTTTTCGCATTTCAAGAGCGTCTATAAGCCCTTGTGCCTCACGAATTTTAGCACTTATAAACTCGCTAGTTTCGTCTTGTCCGAAGGTGTCAAGCACTATGTCTGGATAAAATTCGTCATTTAGTTTTATGCTTATGTGATTGTCTTTGGTTATGATGAAAATATCTGGTGTAACATTTGGTTCTTCGCTTAAAAACTGCACGGCTGGCGGGTTTTTAAATTTGCGAATCACCGCTAAGGCTTGGTCGTAATGTTTTAACTTTGTTAGATTTTGCAAATTTTCAAAATTTAAAATAATTTGCTTCGCACACTCGTAAATTTCAGGATCTACTTGCATATCGTCAAGCTGAAATAAAAAACTCTCTTTGTAGTCTTTTGCCCCTACGCCGACGGGTTCGAGGTAGGCAAATCTTTTTCGTATTTTTTCCACTTCTTCTGGCTCGTAAGCGTTTAAAATTTCGTTATCGTATTCAAAATATCCTTCGTTATTTAAGCATTGTATGATTTTGTAGGCTAAATTTTGGGATTTTTGGGTTGGAAAAAGAGGCGGATTTATCTGTTTGTTAAGGGTTTCAAAAAGGCTGTCTTTGTAAATACTCGTGGCTTCAAGCACATCAGAAACGGAATTTTTATTTATCTCTTTGAAAAAATTTTTCTTAGGATTTTGGGGGAATTTTTGTTCTACGCTTACAAAGGGATTTTGCGTAAGCATGGGTTCAAGCGTTTCTTTTAGCTCGTCTATACTGCTTTGAAGTATAGGCAGCCAGCTACGAAGCGTCTGATTTAGCTTGATTTTTGGTGCAAGCTTTTGGGTTTGCCTTAACATTTATCACTCAAGCAATCTAAACTCTTCGCCAAGATAGTAAGTCCTGACATTTTTATCATTTGCAACTTCTTTTGATGTACCACTTGCAAGCAAGGCTCCGTCTTTTATAACATAAGCCCTATCGCAAATCGCAAGGGTTTCACGGACATTATGGTCGGTTATAAGCACGCCTATGCCAAGCTTTTTAAGGTCTTTTACTATGCTTTGTATATCGCTAACTGCGATAGGATCAACACCAGCAAAAGGTTCGTCAAGAAGTAAAAATTTAGGCATTATCATAAGCGATCTTGCTATCTCGCAACGTCTTCTCTCGCCACCACTTAAACTAACGCCTTTTCGCAAACGGATAGGTTCGATATTTAAAAGTTCTAGCATTTCATCGACTTTTTTGGCACATTTTTCTTCGTCTTCGTATATGATTTCGGCACCTAAAAGCAAATTTTCTTCGACATTTAATTCTTTAAAAATGCTAGATTCTTGCGGCAAATAACCTATACCCATTTTGGCTCTTTTGTGAAGCGGAATTTTGCTTATTTCTTGCGAGTCAAGTAAAATTTCGCCTCCACTTGGCGGAATAAGTCCGCAAATCATATAAAATGTTGTCGTTTTTCCAGCTCCATTTGGACCTAGCAAACCAACTATCTCGCCACTTTGAATTTCAAGCGAAATTCCTTTGATGATTTTAGTTTTTTTGATAGTTTTTTCTAAATTTTTAACTTGTAGTTTATGCACAGCTAACCTCGTATATTCGTTTATCACCGCAAAAATTAATATCTATCTTGCAAAAATCTAGTGCCATTTTTTTCAAAATTTTTTCTAGTTCTTTATCGCCCCACTCTACTATGTGAAGTCCGTCTTCATAAAAATTTTCTATCAAGCCGTTTGCAAGTATGCCATTAGCACCTTTTTGGTAAATGTCATAGTGATAAATTTTAATATCTCCGTTGTAAACTTGCATTTGCGAAAAAGTTGGCGAACTTACATTTTCATTGACATTATAAAATTTCGCTATCGCCTTAACCAAAGTCGTTTTACCGCTTGCCAAAGTTCCACGCAAAAGTATGATACCGTCGTTTGGCAAAGTTTTTATCAAAGTATCAAGCTCATATAAATTTAATTCAAATTTCATGATAACTGCTTTACATACTCGCTCTGGGCGGATTTTGGTATGCTTTTTGTTTCTGGTATAGCAAGGACTTTATAAACGGCTTGTTTGCTTAGAAATTTTATGCAAATTTCATCACCGATTTTTACATCTTTACTGGCTTTTGCCACGACACCATTTACGCTAACAACGCCACTTTTACACATATCTTCACTAACGCTTCTACGCTTTGTGATATTTACTACATTTAAAAATTTATCAACTCTCATTTGGCGGATTTTAACCAAAATGGGCTTAAATTTAAGCATAAAGCAAAATTTTTTTTAACAAATAAAGCCCAAAATATAGACTTTTAGTAAAATTTTATTAAATTTA
>JAILCJ010000119.1 GCA_024680445.1 Campylobacter sp. | reverse complement strand
CAGCATAAATTATCAAATTTGAAAAAAATCCACAGGGTGAAAAAAATCAAATTTGATAAATTTTGCAAGATAAATTTAAATTTTGTAGAATTAGGCAAAAAATTTAAAGAAATTTTCTAGAAATTTTTCTTTCAAAAAAGTATAATTTACTTAAAATTTCTTTTATGTAAAAAGGATAAATTTTGCTTAGGATCATAGAAAAAATTTTTGAAGGCGAAAGGGCGGAGTTTGCAAAAAAGGACGCGTATTACACGCTTTGCTCGTTTCAAAACGGTGAATCACCACTTAAACACTCGCAAAATATCGAACTAAAAAACTGCGATTTTAAATACAAATATCCCCTTTGGTATTCAAAAAATTTAACTTTAAATGACTGCATTTTGCTCGAAATGGCACGTTCTGGACTTTGGTACAGCGAAAAGATTTTTATGCAAAACTGCAACATCGATGCGCCTAAAAACTTTCGCCGAAGCAAGAACATAAACCTTATAAACACCAGCTTCGCAAACGCTGATGAGACGCTTTGGACTTGTGAAAATATAAAGCTAAAAAATGTCTTGGCTAGGGGCGATTATTTCGCGAAGGACAGCAAAAATATAGATGCTGAAAATTTGACAATTTATGGCAATTACGCCTTCGACGGAGCCAAAAATTTGCATATCAAAAACTCTAAAATTTTATCCAAAGATGCCTTTTGGAATACAAAAAACCTAATCATCGAAAACTGCGTTATAAACGGCGAATATCTAGCATGGAACAGCGAAAATTTATCCTTTAAAAACTGCGTCATACAAAGCTCGCAAGCACTTTGCTACATCAAAAATTTAACCCTTTTAGACTGCGAAACTTTTGGCTCAACACTGGCCTTTGAATACAGCGAAGTAAAAGCCACGATAAATGGCGAAATTTCAAGCATCATAAACCCGCTTTCTGGCGAAATCACAGCCGAAAAAATCTCGCAAATCATACTAAACGACTGCGACAAAACTAAGATAAAAATCGTGCAAAAAGGCGGTGAAAATGGCTAATTTTGATGAAATTTTTGATAGAAACGGCACAAATTCTGTCAAATTTTCAAAGGCAGATGTCTTGCCGATGTGGGTTGCGGATATGGACTTTAAATGTCCAGACGCCATAATAAATGCGGTCGAAAAACGCCTAAAAAACGGCATCTTTGGCTATTCGTATATCCCGGACGAGTGGGCAAAAGTCCAGCAAGACTGGTGGCAAAAACGCCACTCTCACCGCTTTTTGACCGAGGATTTTATCTTTGCAACAGGCGTGATACCCATCATCTCGACTGCGATTCGCCGTTTTAGTGCACCGGGCGATAAAATCATCGTCCAAAGCCCAGTTTATCACATTTTTTTCAATGCCATTAAAAACAGCGGCAGAGAAATTTTGCAAAACAAACTCATAAATGTTGGCGGCAAATACGAAATGGACTTTGAGGGGCTAAAAGCCTGCCTTGCCGACAAAAGAGCTAGCATGCTTATACTTTGCAACCCGCACAATCCAGTCGGCAGAGCGTGGAGCAAGGACGAACTTGCAAAAGTCGGAGAGCTTTGCTACGAGCACGGAGTTTTGGTGCTTAGCGACGAGATACACGCTGATTTGTGCGACCCAAATGTCAGCTACACGCCCTTTGCGGCAGCCGGAGAATTTTGCTCGCAAAACAGCATAACAGCGGTTTCGCCGACGAAAACATTTAACTGTGCCGGTTTTCAAGGGGCAAGCGCCATCGTGCCAAACCCGCATATCCGCCAAAAATTAGCCGCCGCGATAAACTACGACGAGATCGGCGAAGCAAACGCCTTTTCGCCCCTAGTTGCCATAGCCGGATACGGCAAATGCGGGGCTTGGCTAGATGAACTCAAAGCATATTTGGCTTTAAACAAGCAGGTGCTAAGGGATTTTTTACAAAGCGAAAACTTCGGCGTAAAAGCAACTTTTAACGAGGCAACTTACTTGCTGTGGCTCGACTGTAACGAGATTTGCGACGATTCGACAAAATTTTGCGATTTTTTACTAAAACAAAGCAAACTTTGGCTAAATGACGGCAAAATTTACCGCCCAGACGGAGCATTTTTGCGTATAAATGTCGCAACCCCAAGGCAAAGACTGCTTGACGGACTGCATCGTTTAAAAAGCGGTGCCCTAAAATTTCGCCAAAATTGATTTTACATTATCAAATTTGACTTTAAAATTTATCAAATTTGCTTTTTTAAAATTATCAAATTTACTTTTTTAATTCACCAAATTTGATTTATATTTCGGTCACCCTGTGGATTTTTTCTCTTATCAAATTTG
>JAILCJ010000110.1 GCA_024680445.1 Campylobacter sp. | reverse complement strand
CAAATTTGATTAAATACAATAAAAGCAAAAATTTGATTTTTAATGTAAAAAATTTAAATTAGCTTAGAAAATTTTGCTTAAAAATTATAAAAAAATCCAACGATTTGTTTTGCGATTCTGTTTTGAAAAAGTGGTAGGACATAATCATAAGATCTTGTGTTGTTTGCTGTTTTTAGGCTTAGAATAGTGGATTTTTCTTCGGCATTTTTTTGTTTTATCAAGACGCTGACTTTCATGGTATAAAAATATCTATCGCTGTAAGTATCATCAATAGGTATCATCATACCAAAGCCAAAAAATCTTGATCTTCTGCCAACGCCCATACTCATAAAACCGTTATAATCATAGTCACGAACTCCGCTTCTTGTAAAGCTAAGTATATCGCCAAGGACTACATAATTGGCATTTTGAGGGTCAGAAGTTGGTGTAAAACCAGCATTTGCAAATTCGTTTAAGACATAAGTTGTTAGACTTTGATTTTCTACACCGGCAGTGTTTTTAAAATTTGCATAAATGATTTTTTCGTCTTTTTTGGGCGTGATGAAAATGGCTTGGGTTGAATTTACAGCGATTTTAGGCTCAACACCAGCACAACCTAAAATGAAAATTGCCAAAAAAGCCAAGATAAAATTTTTCATCACTTATCCTTTATAAAACAAGTTTTAGACTATCTAAAAGCACCTTTCGTGGCGTCATACCGATAAATTTATCTTGTAATTTTCCGTCTTTATCGTAGATATAAGTAACCGGTACGCCCATTACACCACCGACTGCTTTACTAAAATAATCAACTGAAATCTTATCACTTGTTGTCTTAAATTTCACCTTGTGTGCGTTTAAAATTTCTATATCTTTATCAAAACCTATGCTTGGGCCAAAAACTCCCACAACATTTATTTTGTCGCCATAACTTGCGTAAATTTCATTTATATCTGGAATTTGTTCTTTGCAAACTCCGCATTCTGGGCTAAAAAAGAAAAGCACATAAGGTTTATCGCCTATTTTTAACCTTTGTTCTTTTGGAAAAAACTGTGTATCGATACCATTAGGATCGTTAAGCGTGATATGGTGCTTGTCGTATTCTTTTACGCATGCACTAAAAGTAAAAATAATAAAAACGGTGAGTAAAATTTTTCTCACTAATTAACTCCTTTTTTCAAATTTATACTTTGGATATCTCTTTGTTTATTTTTGCCTTCTCTAACTTCTTCGAGTTTGCCGTGTCTTAGATATACAACCTTGTCACCAAATTCACCTAGTTCAGGGTTGTGAGTAACCAAAAGTATGGTTTTGCCCTCTTGTCTTAGTTTGAAAAATAATTCTAGCACTATTTTTTCATTTGCTTCATCAAGGTTGCCAGTCGGTTCGTCTGCTATCAAAATTTCAGGATCATTTATAAGCGATCTGGCTATGCAAAGTCTTTGTTGCTCTCCACCGCTTAACTGACTTGGACGATGTGAGGCACGGTGCGAAAGTCCAACTGCTTCAAGGGCTTTTAAGGCGTCTTCTTCATCAACATGACTATGATAATACTGTGCTATCATAACATTTTCTAAGGCACTTAGGTAGGGTACAAGGTGAAATTGCTGAAATATCAAGCCTATTTTTTCACGGCGGTATTTCAAGGTATCATCCTCGTTTAGATGACTAGCATCATCACCGCCGAGCAAATACACGCCCTTGCTTGGGCTATCCATTAAAGATAATATATTTACAAGCGTGCTTTTACCGCTACCGCTTGGACCCATTATGCTCGTCCATTGTCCCTTTGAAACTTCAAAATTTATATCGTCTAATGCCTTAACATCTCCAAAAAATTTACATAAATTTTTTACTTCTATCGCATTCATTATTCGCCCCTTAAAGTCTGTGCCATTTCGTTTTGTAATGCCCGTTTTATCGGATAAAATGCCGCTATCGTAGCAAAAACAAGAGATAAAATCATAGCTATAGGAATACTCAAAACCCTAAAATCTATACCAGAATTAAATATCGCATAGCCTAGTGCTTGTGCCAAAAAATAGCCCAAAATAGCCCCTAAAAAAGCCGACATAAAAGCTATGCTAAATGTTTCAAACCCAAACAAATTTAAAATATTTTTCTTGCTAGCTCCTATGGCTCTAAGCAAGGCAATTTCTTTTGAGCGAGATAGCAAAATCGCAGAGAGCGTGGTATTTACGCACATCGAAGTTATGAGTAAAATAACCAAAGAAACCAAAGCCATCAAAAGTTTTATTTTTTCTAGTATAAGTCCCTCGCTTTTAGAAATTTTTGCTACAGGTTTAGCCAAAATTTCATCATTACTTAGCTTTTTGCCAAGTTCGCTAATCTCATCAAAATTACCCAAAACTACGGCTTCTGCATAATTTATCCTATCGGTCAAATTTGATATTTTTTGTGCTAAGCCAAGCGAAGTTATAAGCAAAGCGTCTTCTTTATCGCCAGTGGCTATTATGCCTTTTATCTTGACTTTTTCACCCTTGTTTGCACCTATGGCTCGTAAGTCTATCTCGTCTCCGACTTTAAAACCAGCTTGTTTTGCAAGATCGGTACCGATAAGGACATTTTTTTCGTCAAAATCAACATTTATCATCGCTCCGCCTCTTAAATCCAAAAATGGTTTAACTTTTTTAAGCGATGAGTATTCAACCCCCATAATTATCGCATTTGTTGGGCCGATATTAGCTTGCGTGAAAAGATATCCGCTAGCTGCTATAAGTTTATCGGCTGGAATTTGTGCCTTCATTTCTTCAAATTTGATTTGACTGGTATTATCAACTTCGCTCATATTTTTTGGTGAAAAAATCATATTTGCACCATAGGTTTTAAGCTCACGAGAAACCTTGCTATCGATATCAAGATATACATTTACAAAAGCAGCACAAACGCAAGCACCAAGCATGATAGAAACAGCTATGACGCCAACTCTTAAAGAGCCGTTTTTTATGCTTTTAAAAACCGTATTTAGAAAAAATTTATTTACGCTCATAAAGCACCTCCGCTGGTAGCAACTTAGTAAGGCTTCGCATAGGCGACAATGAGCCGATAACGCTTATAAGCAGGGCAAAAGCTATGCTTATAGGTATGACTATCCACGCAAAACCTATGCCATGCGAAAAGATAGCAAAGGCAACAAGATAGCTAAGCCCATAGCCAAAAATCGTGCCGACTATACCGGCAAAAAAGGCTACAACAAGGCTTTCTGTGGCAAAAAGGCTGTAAATTTCAAGATTGCTAGCACCAAGGGCCTTTAAAAGACCGATTTCTTTTTTGCGTCTGTAAATTTCGCTAGTCATCAAAGAAGTTATGCCGATAGCCGAAACTATAAGGGCGATGATACTAACTATACCCATAAGGCTTTGAATTTTTTTGACTATATTGCTTTCTGCTTCGCTAACTTGTAAGCTAGGTTTGGCACTAACTCCAGCAAAATCTTCTTCGATTTGAAAGGCGATAGAGCTTACATAAGCAGAGCAATACCATAAATCATACTCCGCACTATCAAGGTCATCAACATTTCGTCTAGCTTTTAGCGAAAGATCGTTTTCGGGGATAGTCATGGCTGAAACTTCTGCCTTGCTAAACTCGCCCGGGCGATTTGCAAAAATTTGAGCTAATTTTAAAGAACCAACAAATTTGTTTGCCTCGTCGCTTGCACCATTTAAAATACCAACTATTTTAAGCTTGCGAGAATTTAAGACAAGTTCATCTCCAACTTTGAAATTTTTGCTTTTTGCTAAGGCATCGCCGACTAAAATTTCATCTAAACTATCGTCTTTTGGCCACTCTCCATTTATGCCCCAAAAGCCGTAAAGCGTTTTGACGCCGGTTTTAAATTCTGGTTCGTCTTTTATTTGTAAATTTTTATCAAAATATGTACCGACAAATTTGAATTTTTCACCCTTGCTTGAATTTACATCGGCTTGCAAAAATGGGGCAAAGGCGACTATATTGTTTCTCCAAAAAATTTCTTTTATCTTATGAAGTTTATCTTCTGGTAAGAAATTTTGCGATTTTAGTGGGGTAAAATTTTTACCTTCTATCTCTATGCTTAAACTCTCACCGCGTGGCAAAACCAAGATATTTGAGCCGTAGCTTCTAAGTTCGCCCGCTATTTCATCGCCGATTTTAAGAGTAATATTTAGCATGCAAGCTATCAATGCACTAGCCAACATTATGGTTATAAAAGCCATAAGTTTTTGCACATGAGAGCCGGTGATAGAACTTTTAATGATTCTAAGTTGCATATTTGTCATTTTAATGTCCCGTTTATATCAACATATTTTTCTGGATTGGCTTCAAATTCCGCCTGAGTTTTGTTGTTTTCAAAAAAGTATCTGCGGTTATAGTAAAGATAAGACGGTGAAGTAAGGTTGCTTACTTTTTTTCGACTGACTGGGTCAAGGACAATTTTTTCAACGACCTTGCTAAAATAATTTGAGCCATCAACTATGGTTTGATAATCAACCGTTATATATCTGCCATCAAATTTGTATTTCATAGGTATAGGGTTACAACCGCCTTCTTTACCAACACTTGGCAAGAAAATGCGAACATTGCACGATATACAAATCAAATCAGCACTTTTTTTAACATAGCCCATATCACCGCAAATCATACAAGAATCAAAAACTATGATAGGCGAAGGGCGGTCTGGAAAGCGGTTAAGCAAAAAGAATCTTACCTCTTTGCCGTCATCTGTTATATAAGCGTATCTATGCAAGTCATTATCTTTTAAAATTTCGGTATCAAAAACAAATTTGCCATTTTGCGGTTCAACCAAAGTTGGAGTTGAAATTTGAGGTGGTTTTGAGGCATAAAGGTCGTAATAAAGTGCAAAAATAATGGCAATAACGCAAAAGCTACTTACAAATTTGCTATTTGTTGTGATGAAATTTCGTTTTGCCAAGGCAAAGCGGTAAGGCACAGAGCCAACTACCTTTTTATCAGGTAAATTTGGTTTTGCATACGAAGCCAAAATCACTATCATAAAAATAATAAAAACGAAAAAATATACCAAAAAACTTGAAATATAAATGCCTTTTGCGACCAAGCTTAACACTTGTGTGTGAGTTGGAATTTTTCCAAGACGCATTAACTCTAAAATGCTTACAGAAATTTTTTCAAAAAATAAGGCAAAAAGCACAATAAAAGCTAAAATTTTAATCAAATTTGCTTTTATGTATTCTTTCAAATTTGATACTATAAAAAATGTAAAAATACACAAAAGCATAGCAAAGCACATAAGAAAAAAGCTTATGACGCTTTGAGTATCTAAAAGTTCGCCATTAAATAGCGGAAATAACGAGGATATAGACGAATAAGTAAAGCCATATCCAAGTCCAAGTAAGGCAAAAATAGCCATTTTTATATATTTGTTATTTATAAAAATAAAAATCAAAGCAAAAAGTAAAAATACCAAAGTTATGCAATCTATCATGGCCTTAGCCTGAGTATCAAGAAGTGCATATCTAAGCATTTTAAATATGAGAATTCCTGCTATTATCCCAAAAAGACTAGGTAAGAATATCGGAGAAAAATGTTTTGTATTATTGTTTAGAGCGGCAAAAAGGCTAAAACCTAAGAGCGCTGTGAGTACTTGCACGAAGTAAATTGACATTAACTAACCTTCAAAGGGCGGTTTCCCGCCCATAAAATTATTTAACCGGACCGCCCGTCCATTTGAAGTCTTTATAAGTTACAGTAAATGGTTCAAACCATTTGCCAACACCTGTTTCTTTGTCAGCATGGCGACCAAAACCTTGTGCTTCTGGGTTTGCGATAGTAAATTTAAGCTCATAGTTACCAACACCAGCGTCCATTTTTAGGTTTGCACCATAGTGAGGACCATCGGCTGCTACCATAGGCATAAATGTACCTTTTTTTACTTTGCCATTATCAAGGTTTTTAAGTTCATAACTAACTTTTAGATAAGGTATCCACTCGCCTTCGCCAAAGCCATTTTTGTTGCCTTTGATAGCGTGAATATCAGCTTCAAGGTGAAGATCTGATTGGCTTGGAGCTAGGTCAACGCCTTTTGGTTCCATGTCGATAGGTTGAAGATAAACTGCTGCTATCTCCATGCCGTTTATTTCTACTGGTTCACCTATTGGGAATTCACCTGCAAAAGCAACGCTAGCAGCGAGTGAAGCTGCAACTACTGAACTAAGAATCTTATTCATATTTTCTCCTTTGGTTAAGATTTATTTGGTTTTGATTTCATATAAATTATGCCTAAAATTAGCAAGGCTACTAGGGCAATTTGTGGTATAAGACTTTCATAATAAGGATTTAAACCTAGCCATGAACTTGCCCACTCTGGGAATTTTAAGCCCTCTATCGTCGTTGGTATGAAAATTTTACCCTCGACAAGCTCCATGATACCTTTACCTGTAAACACGATAGACATATAAAAAATAATCGCCGATGTAAATAAAAAGAAAGGTTTAATAGGAATTTTAATAGCGAAAATTTTAAACAAGAAATACACTATCAAAAGTATTATCACGCCAAGCACAAAGCCACCGGCTATCATGCTATAACCTGCTGGATTTTTAGCATCAAATATCAAGGCTTGATAGAAAAGCACCGTTTCAGCACCTTCTCTAAATACTGCCAAAAATACCGTCCACCAAAGCGTGGCGACAGAGTTGTTTGAAAGTGCGAGATCGACTTGACCTTGGATATAAGAACTCCATTTTTTTGCACCGGCATTTGAAAGCAACCAAAAACCGACATAAAATAGCAATCCCACGGCAACAAGCATGGTTATGCCCTCGACTAATTCTCGTTTTTGTCCGGCTGCTTCGCCAAAGATTATATTCATTATCCACGCCATGACAAAGCTAAGCACTATGGCTATAAAAACCGAGCTATACACGACCTTGCCCATTTTGGCTTGATTGCCAGTTTTAACAAGGTAAGCAACCACGGCTGCAACGATGATGAGTGCTTCAAAGCCTTCACGCAAAATGATAGTAAGCGACCAGATAAACAAAGACCATGGCGAAGATGATGAACTAGTAAGTTCTAAGGCTTCGTTTAACTGAGAGGCTAATTTATCCATGGCGGCTTTAACTTCTGCTTCGCTTTTTTCGGCTTTCATGCTTGCTACAATAGCACTAAATGTGCCTTCTATATTTGTTTTAAGTCCTACATCGATAGCGCCGACTTTATTTTCCATGCCGCTAGCTTCAAATTCATCAAAATAAATATCTTGTGCGTCGCTCATGGCTTGTTCTGCGTCTTTTTTCTTGTAAAGTTCAAGCACGGCTGCCATTTTGTCGTTTATATTTTTAACAACCGGAGAAAAATCAACCGCTGCTTCTTGTGCTTCGTCTTCAAGTTTAACGGCTGCTATACTTTCGCTACCTGCTGGGAGTGCGGCGATAGCGTCATGTAAAATTTTGCTTATTTCGTTTAATTTGTTTTTAAAATCATCTTGGGTAATGGCGTTATTTATACCGCTTACGGCTTCGCCCATTTTTCGTTGTATACTGGCGTCTATGCCTTGTCCGTCTTTGATATCTTTACGAATAGCTTCTTCTAGTTTAGAGTTACGATAGTTTATAAATTTTGCATCTGAATTTATTTTGTTTTTGGCTTCGTCTTTTTTACCTTCGGCATAAAGCGAAATGGCGTCACTAAAATTTTGCTGAATATTATCAAAAACTTGTCGCCATTGTGGTGCAAAATTTGAAGTATTTAAGTCGCTAACATTTGCGGTATCTGAATATTCGCCGACAAGTTTATGTCCGCTTTCTATGATGGGTAAAACTTCTTGAATCTCGGCATTGAGATTATCTACCATGGCTTGAATTTCGGCTACATCTTTGCCAGCTTTTATGGCTTTTCGGATATTGCCAAATTGTTTTTCCATCGCAAAAGATTTCTTAGACGAAATGTTTATGCGAATTCCGCTTTCTATATACTCAAAATGTCCAAAATACGCATTTTGAGTATCCTTAACGGCTTGTTTTACATCGCCGGCTTTATATTCGGCGATAACTTTTTGTAATTCTTTTTTGATATCTTGTGCAACTGTTGCATAGTCCCTATCGTCTGCAAAAAGACAAAAAGGGATAAGGAGTATCAATAAAAATTTCATAAATTTGTTCATGATTGTGCCTAAATTTTGATTTAAAATTTTGGCAGAAGTCTAACAAAACAAAGCTTTATACAAAATAAAAATTATTATCAATAAATTCTTATAAATGATAATCTTACATAAAACTTACAGCAAAAATATCTGGTTTTTGTAATTTTTTAATTTCTTCTTTTGCTAAATATAAATCTTTCGCACCATAAATATAAAGCGTATCATTTGATAGTTCAAATTGCAAATTTGTATTTGTTTTATTGATATGCAAAAGCCTTGCAAGTGAGAGAATAAAGCTTAACCAGTAAACTTGCTCTTGTTTTGGCAAGAGATTTTGAAATTTTTCGTAATCATAGATATTTTTCTTGCCATTTGTTGCGATAATGCTTGAAATCAATATTTTTTGTTCGTGTGTAAAGCCAAAATTTAGCCCTTTTAGCACCATAAATGCCGAATTTATGTGATCTGAATAAAAACCTATATCAACACCGATATTGTAAATTTTAGCCGCATGCAAAAGTTCGTTTTTGTATTCGCCATTAAGCCCATGCATTGGAGCCAAGGTATCGTAAATGGCGTTTGCGTATTTGACAACATTTTTGTTATTTGCAAGACAGAAGCGATCTTGTAAGCTTTTAACGCTTATATTTAAGCCTTTTGGTAATTTAGCGATTCTATTTATCAAATCATCGCCTTTTTTACGCAAGAAATCGCTTAAAAATACGCCCTCTCTAACCCCAACGCCACTGGTATAAACACGTTTTGAACCTAAAATTTTGGTAATAAAGTTAAAGATAAAAGTGCCTTGTTTTATCGTATCGTAACGATCTCTTTTGATATCAAAATTTTCAAGTTCTTCTACGCTTGCATTTATGATAGATTCTATAAATTTTTTATGCGTTTCAAGCTCATAAGTAAAACCATGCAAAATGTCAAGCGGATACGAAATTTCCGACATTATCGCGGTAGATAAAGCCCGTAAACTTCCGCCTATGGCGATAATGTTTTCTGATCTAAAATTTGCTGGAATTTGACTTGAAATTTGCATCATAAATTCGCTCATTTTATCTTTATCAAAATCCTCAAAAAGTTCTTTTAATCTCACCGTGCCGACATCTAGCGAAATGGTATCGATAATGGCGTCATTTTTTATGAGTGCTAACTCGCTTGAACCACCGCCTATATCTATCGTGATAGCATCGCTAAGCGGAGAGAGCAAATTTTTTGCAGCTATGGCACCATAACTTGCTTCGGTTTTGCCGTTAATTATCTTTATATCTATGCCAAATTCATCACGCACTTTTTTGATGAAAACTTGAGAATTTGGTGCGTCTCTAAGTGCAGAAGTGCCAACGCATAAAATTTTGTTACATTTATAGTTTTTTGCCACGGTTTTAAATTCGCTTAAAGCCATCATCGCTCTTTGCATGGCTAGTTCTGAAATTTCGTTGCCACTTTTATAACCGCCTTCGCCGAGTCTGACTTTCATTTTGTATTCGCCAAGTATAAAAAACGCCCATCTTGAAGTGCGTTCAAAAATCGCCATACGCATAGAATTTGAACCAAGGTCTATAACTGCTGTTCGTTTTGCCATTTTATTTATCCTTTTGATTTTACATTTAATTTTAATGAAGCGATAGTGCCCCTTGCGTCGCTTCTGTTTTTAATACTAAGTTCGCCACCAAGTGCTTGTGTGGCACCTTTTGCTAAAAATAGTCCCAAACCACTACCGCTTTTATTGCCATATCTTTTAAACGGAGCAAACAAATCTTTGCTTTCATCTATCCCGCAACCTTCGTCTATAACTTCGATGATAAAGCTATCTTTTTCAAGCCTTGAACAAATTTTAATCACGCCTTTTGGCGGTGAAAATTTGATAGCGTTTTGAACGAAATTTTGGATAACATGGGTTAAAAGTGTGCTTTGAATTTTGATATTTAAAATATTTGGGTGCAAGTCTAAAACCACATTTTTATCCTCTTGATGAGCCAAGATAGAAAAATTTTTGCCAAGTTTTTCTAAAAACCCTATAATATCAAGATTTGTCGGCTCTTCAAACTGTGCGCCTTCTTGACGACCGATTTCTAAGATAGAACTTATCATTTTATTCATGCTGTTTATGCTCTCATTATTTGCTTGCAAGGTTTCTATGTAACGTTTGCTTTCACGTTCTTTTAAAAGCGTAACCTCGTTTTTTGTTTTCATTACAGCAAGTGGAGTTTTAAGTTCGTGAGCCGTGCCTACAAAAAGTTCTTTTTGATAAAGCAAAAAGGTAGAAATTCGCCCTATAAGACTGTTAATGCTATCGCCAAGCCCTTTAAATTCGGTTGGTAAATTTTTTGTGTCTATCTCTTGCAAAAATTGTTCATTTATACTACTAAGCTTGTATGAAAGCGTTTTGATAGGCAAGAGTAATAGTCTTGAAAGAAAAAGAGCATAAAACAATACCAAGGCTATGGCGGTGGCATTTACCAGTAAAATATCTGTCAAAACCTGCTTTAAAATATCGCTTTGCATAGTTGTATTTTTGACTAATTTTAAATGTGTTTTACTGTCTATGGGGTAAAAAAGCTGTATAAAAGTTTCTTTTCCCTCATCAACATAAACAAAATACGGCTTTTTGTGCATAAAAGGCCTTGATATGATATAAGCTACACTTTGTTTAGAATTTGAACTGGTAATGATAAAGTTATTTAATTTTTTTGGGTTGAATTTATTTGGGTTTTGTACATACATACTGGCTTCTTCTGTAAGCCTTTGAACCACGATTTCATAAATCGTGATTCGTATATAATAATAAAGCATAACCGAAATCACTACAATTAACATGGTCGAAGCCAAGATTAATTGTAGTAAAAATCTAATCCTTAAGCTTTTTTGGGAAAACAAAATCTATATCCACGCCTTCTAACCGTTTCAATAGTTGAGATATTTAGTGGTTTATCCATTTTTTGACGAATTTGATTGATAGCAACTTCTATAACATTTGGAGTAACTAGCTCTGGTTCTTCCCAGATAGCGTCTAGAAGTTGTTCTTTTGATACGATTTGATCAGAGTGACGAGCAAGATGAGTTAAAACCTCGAAAGGTTTGCCTTTAAGCTCAATATCACGACCAAGGTAAGTGATTTTTTCTTCGTCTGGATTGATGATAAGATCATCGATTCTGATGATATTTGTGCCACCAAATCTTAATCTAGCCTCGATTCTAGCGACTAAAACATCAAAATCAAAAGGTTTTCTTATATAATCATCAGCACCAGCTCTTAGTGCTTTTATTTCACTTTCTTTGTCGTCTTTTGCAGATAACACAACAACAGAAGTGTGTGGGCTTTTTTGTTTAATAGAACCGACAAGATCGACTCCATCGCCGTCTGGTAACATCCAGTCTGTTAAAACTAAGTCATAATTTCTTATGCCAATGTAATATTCGGCATCTTTAAAATTTTCAGATGTATCGGTTTGGTAGCCGAATTCCTGCAATCCTTCGGCGATCGTCTTATTAAGAGTCACCTCATCTTCAACTATCAAAATTCTCATTTTGCTGTCCTTTTTGTGAAATTTTTATGCGAGATTGTATCATAAATTAAGCAATATTTCAAGATAGTTTAAAAAAATTTTAATATATTATTTCTAATCTCGCCCCAACATGGGCATTGTTTACGACTTGAATTTTTAAAATTTCTATTTTTAAACTTATCAAATTTGAAAATATTTCTTTAAGAGCTTTTGAAACTTCTTTTAAGGATTCTTCGACACTTTGAAATTTCTTATCATTATAATAGCTTTGTATAAAATCCATAATTTGAATATAGTCTATAAATTCACTACTTTGAAATTCTGCATTTATACGCACTTTTTGCGGATTTGTCCTTTCAAAATCAAGCATGCCGATAATGGTGCTAAACTCAAAATCTTTTATTAATGTGCAAAGTTTCATATGACTTTCTTTTCTGTGCCACAACATAAACGTTTTATATTTGGTATATGTTTATAAACCACGATATATGCGATGATTAAGATGGGCGCATGGGAATTTATACTAAGGTTTGGGTGAATAATAAAACTTAATAAAACTATGGCTATAAGGGCAAAAAGCGATGCGAGAGAACTTATCTTGAAAATTTTACCAGTTACAAACCAAACCAAAAGTGCCAAAATAAGTTCGATAGGCAAGAAAAAGCCCAACACTCCGGCTCCCGTGGCTATGCCTTTGCCACCTTCAAATTTTAAAAATGGCGAAAAACAATGTCCGATAACCGCTAGTGTTGCCATGCTCCAAAGTGTAGCGTCACTTAGTCCGAGGTATTTTGCTATAAAAAGTGGCACTAAACCTTTGGCTACATCGGCTAGTATGGTTAAAATAGCGATTTTTTTTGCAAGTTTTGGATTGCGAGTTTTAAGAACCCTAAGCACATTTGTTGCGCCTATGCTGCCGCTACCTTCTTTTGTGATATTTACGTCTGCAAAAATTTTGCCAAAAATCAATCCAAATGGTATAGCTCCTAAAAAATATGCCAATAAATAAGCCATAAGATTTTCGTTCATTAATCACCTTTTTTAATTTTAAATGAAAATAGAATATTATTTAAAATTTGCTAATGATAAAATAAAAAATTCAAATAAATTTGGCTTTTTTACTTACAATTTAAAAATCTCTATCAAAATTTTACATAAAATTAATAAAAATACAAGCGCAAAACTAACAAAAATTTTTTGAATAAATATGGTTGAAATTTTGTTTATGGCTAGAATTTAAAATGATAAAATCACGCTA
>JAILCJ010000099.1 GCA_024680445.1 Campylobacter sp. | reverse complement strand
AAATAAATAATCAATTTGATAAGTCAAAATGCATTAAGCTAAGATCAAGAGACAACAAGGCTATCAATGGAAACGATTCTGTCCATATGGGTGGTCTTTCGATTTTTGAGAGTTTATGTAAGGTAAAAGCGATATTTTCACACACATTTAGGTGAGGAAAAGTGTGTAGTTTTGAAACATCATTGCCACTGCTACGCCATCTTGGAGTTTTATATCTGCTCTATCTTTGCTCTCCAAACCCGCAATGATGCGAAAATTTTTGATATAAAAATTACTTTTTTGCTTTAAAAATCGGCTTTTACTAAGAGTGTATTATAACAAAAACAAATTTAAAGAGTGCCTAAAATTTCAGTACTCGTAAATAATAAGACGCCCCTAAACCACATCAAATTTAAAAGTATCTCCAAAAGCGGTGTTTGAGTTTATAAGGGCTTTAAACTTTGCTCCCATAAAGCTAAGATCTAGCTCGTAAAATGCCCCTAAAAAGCGAGAATTTAGCACCGCGGCTTCGTATTTGTCGCCAGGGCGAATTTGCTCTGGGCGAAACATATAGTTTTTGCTTTTTAGCCACTCTTTAAACTCGTTTGGCAGATTTTCGCACTCTTTTACGCTATTTATTTGCCCCAAAAAACTAGCGATTTGATAGCTTTTTGGCTCGAAATAAAGCTGCTTTGGCTCTCCCACATCAAGCACCTCTCCGGCTTTGATAAGGGCGATTTTATCACTTAGCATAAAGGCGTCTTCTTTGTCGTGAGTAACCATTATAGCGCTTATGGCGCTATTTTTTATCATTTGTTTTAGCTCGGCTCTTAGGGTATGGCGAAGGTGGTGATCGAGATTTGCAAAGGGCTCATCTAGCAAAAGCAGTTTTTCTTTGTTTGCCACAGCCCTTGCAAACGCTACTCTTTGGGCTTGTCCGCCTGAGATTTGATCTATCATTTTATCAGCGATTTGAGTGATTTGAAATTTATCCAAAAGTTCATCAAGCACTTTTGCTCTCTCGGTTTTTGAGAGTTTATGCAAGGCAAAGGCGATATTTTCACGCACATTTAGGTGGGGGAAAAGTGCGTAGTTTTGAAACATCATCGCCACTGTTACGCCGTCTTGGAGTTTTATCTCTCCGCTGTCTTTGCTCTCCAAATCCGCAATTATGCGAAGCAGGGTACTTTTGCCACAGCCACTTTCGCCTAAAACGCTTAAAATTTCGCCCTTTTCTAGGCTTAAATTTATGTTTTTTAGCACTTTTAAAGAGCCAAAATTTTTGTTTAAATTTGATATTTTTAAAATTTCACTCATATTTTTTCCTAGATATTAATTCTAGCCAAAGCACGGCGATAAGGGATAAAAACACTATCAAAAACGAAGGCAAAGCCGCAGCGTAAAGCCTTTCATCAGTAGCATAAAAAAACGCCCTTATGCTAAGGGTCTCAAAGCCAAGCGGACGCAGTATGAGAGTGAGCGGGAGCTCTTTGATGATATCGATAAACACGACTATCAAAGACAAAAAGAAAAAATGCCTAAGCAAGCTAAAATGCACCCCAAAAAATAGCTTGGATTTGCTTTTATTTAGCACCATGCTTGCATCGTCGAGATTTTTTGGGATTTTGGAGTAGCCACTCTCGAGTGCATAAAGCGAAGTCGCCATAAACCGCACCACATAGCCAAAAATCAGCACAAAAAAGCCACTTGCCAAAAAGCCGGTGGCGAAATTTCTATCCAAATAACCAAAAACTATCATTATGCATAGCCCCACGCTAGCACCGGGCAGAGCGTATCCTAGCGAAGTGGATTTGAGTAAAAAGGCGTTTAGGGTTTTGTTTTTGATAAGCCTTGTCGCAAAGAGCAAAAACACGCTAATAGCCGTGATTAGCACGGACGCGACAAGGGCAAGAGCAAGGGAGTGCAAAGCCATTTTGACAAACTCAAAGCTAAAACTACCCAGCCCAGCCACGCTCCAATACACAAGCCACACAAAAGGAAACAAAAAAGCTAAGCAAAAAATCACCGCACACCACAAAAATGCAAAGAAATTCGCTATCTTGCCAAGGGGACGTGGCTCGTTAAATTTGGCGATATTGTGGGCGTTGAAGCTATAAGATTTTTGGTTTTTGTTGATATGCTCTATCATCATTAGCACGAAAACAAAAATCATAAGCATGCCGGCTAAAAAACTAGCCGAATAGCTATCACCCAAATCAAACCAAAGCTTGAAAATCCCAGCCGAAAAGGTATGCACGCCATAATACGCCGCCGTGCCATAATCGCTAAGCGTCTCCATAAGCACGAGCATAGCACCGCCCACGATAGCTGGACGAGAGATAAAAATCCCCACCTTATAAAACATGGCAAAGGGCGAAATTTGATAAATTTTGCAAGTGTCAAAAAGCACCGCGGATTGCGTTTTAAACGAGGTTTTGGCAAACATATAAATATAAGGATAAAGCGAAAGTGCAAGCACAAAAATCGCTCCGTAAATATTCATAAAGTCAAATCTCGTGCCAAAAATTTGATGAAAATACCCGCCATGCTCCATTATACCGACATAGCAAAAGCTAAAAATATAAGCAGGTATGGCAAGGGGTAGCATTAAGGCATATTCAAAAAACCGGCAAAATGTGAAGCGGTAGTTTGCCACCAGCCACGCCGAGCCGACGGCGATGAGTAGGCTAAGTGATAAAACGCCCACGCTTACAAAAAAGGTGTCTTTGATATACCTTAAAAATAAATATTTGAAAAAATGCGAAAGCAAGGAATAATCCCCCAAAGCAATCTCAAAAAATATGCTTAAAATGGGGATCAAAATGATAAGGGCGATAAAAATCGCCCAAAATTTCACGCCAAAATTACTCACTATTTCCAGCCGGTCATATCGTAAATTTTAACCGCGTCGTTTGTGTTTTTCACGCTTTTATAAAGCGGAGTGCTGTCTTCTTTGAAAGAGCCGAAATTTTTGATAGTTTCGTGCGGTTCGACGGCTTTATTTACTGGGTATTCGTAGTTGATACCAGCTAGGATTTTTTGAGCCTCAGGGCTAACCATAAACTCCATAAATTTCACGGCGTTTTCTTTGTTTTTTGCAGCCTTTGTCATGGCTATACCGCTTATGTTTACGTGCGTGCCGCTTTTTTCTTGGTTAGGGAAAATCACGCCTAGAATTTTACCAGCCTCGACATCAGCTGCCTTTGGTGAGTTTAGCAAAAGTCCGATGTAGTAGGTGTTCATCACGGCTACCTTGCCCTCTCCTGCATAAATCGCCTTGGCTTGATCTCTATCGCCACCTTTTGGGTCGCGCGCTAGATTTTTTAGCACACCCTCCGCCCACGCTGTGGCTTTTTCTTTGCCTTCATTTTCGATGATGGCAGCAAGCAAGGATTTGTTATATGGGGCGGTTGCGCTGCGGATTAAAACTTTGCCTTTTAGCTCTGGTTTTGCCAAATCTTCGTAGTTTTTGATGATACTTGGGTCAAAATCTCTTTTGTCATAGGCTATGATTCTAGCGCGTTTTGAGATGGCATACCAGTATCCCTCATCATCGCGGTAGTTGGCTGGGATGATTTCTTCTAGGGTTTTTGATGATACTTTTTGTAACACGCCTTTTTCTTTGGCTGTGTAGAAATTACCAGCATCAGCAGTGATGAAAAGGTCGGCTTTTGAGGTATCGCCCTCGCTTTGTAGTTTTTTGATAAGTTCGCCAGCTTTTGCTTGGGTGGCATTGACTTTTATGCCAGTTTTTTGCTCAAAAAGCTTGTAAAGCTCGTTATCGGCGTCATAATGACGGGCAGAGTAAATATTGACTTCGCCAGCTGCGAAGACAAAAGACGCTAAACTCAAAAGTGTTAAGAGTTGTTTTTTCATTTTCTGTCCTTATGTTGAGATATGGATTTTCAATTCTAGCGAAAATATCTTATATTAGTATTAATTATCAATAATCTATTTTTTTAAATTTTAAATCAAATTTGATAAATGGTAAAAGACAGGGTGTTAAATCAAATTTGATGAATTAAAAAATCAAATTTGATGAATTAAAAAACCAAATTTGATAAATTTAAAGTTAAATTTGAGCCAAATTT
>JAILCJ010000083.1 GCA_024680445.1 Campylobacter sp. | reverse complement strand
TATCATTAAAATTTAAGATTTCTTTGGCTTGTTAAATTTAATTAAATAATAATTTACTTATTAACAAATCAGCTTTAACTATTGTAAAATATAAATTTTTTAAACTAATTTCAATAATTGTTTATTGAAATTTGTGATTTTTATTAGCAAAATGCCTTTTCTGGCATTTTGCTCTGAGTTTAGCTGGCGAAATTCACCGATGAAATTCGCCAGTAAATTTCACTAAGTCAAATTTATTTGAGATTGTATTTTTCTAGCAATTTATCGTAGCTGCCGTCTTTTTTCATATCATTTAGGGCGGCGTTGAGTTTGTTTATGAGTGCGGTGTGTTTGCCCTTGTCAAACGCAAACGAAAAGCCGTCGCTACCATCATTTTCTCTATAAAATTCCTCGATATCATCGTTTTTCTTGATGTATTCGATGCCCACGCTACTATCTACGCACACGGCGTCTATTTTGCCATTTTGTAGAGACATAATCGCTGTAAAAATCACCTCAGTTGGCACGACATTTACGCCCGGAGTGTTTCTCATGGCTGTTTCTTGGATAGTACCTAGTTGGACGCCTACTTTTTTGCCATCATATTTTTACCTAGAGTCAAACAGCCTCACACCGCAATTAATGATTTCAAATTCCTTATCATTTTCACCGGTATTGACTACCGCCCAACCTATGCTTGTAATACCTATATCAAATCCAAGTTTAAGCATGTTAAATCCTTTTGGTTAAAAATTTTTAAGTTATTTTACAAACATTTCAAAATGTAATCAATAATTTTTGTGAAGTAAGAGTTTTAAAAAAATAAAATTTTTGGTGCGAATTTGCACCAAAAATTTGAGTTTATTCGCATAAAATTTTAATTATGCTTTCGGGGAGTATTTCGTGTTCTATGCTATGAATTTGCTCTTCCCATTTTTCAAGATTCATGTCTTTTGCGCGTTCAAAGGTGCGTTGGGCTATGAGTTTGCCTCCGTCTAGTTCTTCGCTGACCCAATGAACGCTTACTCCGCCGACTTGCATATCGCTTTCAAAGCTTTCAGTAATGGCGTGAGCACCCTTAAAAAGTGGCAAGATAGAAGGGTGAAGGTTTATGGCTTTTACTTGCGAAGTAAAAACTGGCGTCAAGATACGCATAAAACCAGCAAGTACGACCAAATCGACATTTGCTGATTTTATATGTTTAAGCATTTCGGCATCAAATTCTTCACGAGAGGGGAAATTTGAATTTTGGATAATTTTGGTTTCTAATCCAAATTTTTTTGCCCTTTGTATGCCGTAAGCATCTGGTTTGTTGCAAATAAGCAAGGCAACTTCAAGCGTGGTGCCATTAAAAGTTTTGCCATGGATTTTTTCAAGAATCGCTTGTAAATTTGAACCACTTCCGCTAAATAAAACTGCTATTTTTTTAAGCATTTTAAGCCCTTGATGATATCTTTTGGGTTTAGCGAATAGTTGTTTTTCTTAAATTTTTTAGCCGAAAATGCATGAGCCAAAACGCCACAAACCGCAGCTTTTAGCGGAGTGTAGCCCTGAGCCATGAGTCCTGCTATGATTCCAGCTAAAACATCGCCGCTACCGCCTTTTGCTAAGACATTTGTGCCCTTGTCGCAAACAAAAACACGACCTGCTTTTGCGATAATGGTATTTGCACCTTTTAGCACCAAAACGCATTTAAAAATTTTAGTAAAAGTTTTAGCATAAGCAAATCTGTTGTCTTGAAGCTCACTTACGCTTATATCGGCTATCTTAGCGAATTTTAAAAGACTAACAAATTCTTTTGGGTGAGGCGTTATGACTTTGTTTTCATCTAAAATCGCAAGTGTTTTTTCTTCGTAGCAAAGTCCAGCGTCAAGGACTAATTTTTTACTTTTTAGCAAATCAAAGTCAAGTTTTTTGATATCGTTTTCGCTAAGCCCCATGCCAACTGCACCAGCTAACATTTTTTCTGTGATTTTTTTGCTTTGCATTAACGAGGCGTCCGCTTTTATGGTGTTTTTTGTTATCAAACTTACCAGTCCAGCACCGATATTTTGTGCCGCCATAGCCGAAAGTACAGCCGCTCCGTGAAGTTTTCCGCATACAAAAAATGCATGTCCAAAATCGCCTTTATTAGTGTTTTGCTCATGTCTAAATGGCAATTTCAAATCGCTTTTTTCAAGCAAATATCCGTCTGGTTGAAACTGGAATTTTGTGTCGCTAAGACCGAGTTTTGCTCGTTTGATATTGCCACAAAAATCTTTCGCTTTGTCGCTGTAAAGTCCCATTTTTAGTCCACCCATACAAAGCGTAAGGTCGGCTTTAAAGCAAAGGCTGTGAATTTGACCTTGCGGATTTATACCCATAGGGATATCGCAAGCGATTTTGTATGCCTTTTTTTGATTTAGTCTTTCAACCAAATTTTCCATATTTTCATCAAGATCTCTGTTTATACCAGAGCCAAAAATGCCTTCTATAACGCATTTATGCGTATCTTTTTCGCCTATGTTATCAACTATTTTGACGCCGAAATTTTTAGCGATTTGGAGTTGAGTTAGGGCTAAAAATTTTAGTTTTTGCCCTGTTAAATATAGCTCACAATCATAATCGCCTTGTAAAATTCTAAGCGTTGCGATAACATCAGCTCCGTTGTTTCCGCCTCCGCTAACGCCCAAAATTTTTGAACCTTTTTTGATTCGTTTGCGGACTTGCTTAGCCATAGATGCGGCTGCGTTTTCCATTAAAATTTTGCTTTTTAGACCAAAATTTACAGCTCTTTGATCCAAATTCTCTGTTTTAAAATACAAATTTTTCATGTGCATATCCTTGTTCTGTAGCTTATAGCTTCTAGTATATCTGGTTTTTGTATGGTTTCGTGCCTCGCTAAGTCAGCTATCGTTCGTGAAACTTTGAGCGTTTTTTTAATGGCTCGTTGCGAAAGATGAAGCTGCATAGTTGCGGTGTCTAAAATGTTTTTTGCCTCTTTGCTAGTGTTGCAAAAATTTAAAATATCAGCGTCACTTAGCTTACCGTTTATTTGTTTTTGCCCTCTGTTTTTTGCAAATTTGAAAGCGTCCAAAACTCTGGCACTTAGTTCTTTTGAACTTAGGCTTGCCTTGTCGTTTGGACTTATTTCGTCCATTTGAACATATAAATCTATCCTATCAAGTATGGGTTCTGAAAGTTTTGATTTGTAGCGATTTATCTCGTTTTGCGAGCAAGTGCAACTTAACTCTTTGCTTAGCAATTTACCGCAAGGGCAAGGGTTAAGTGCGGCGGCAAAAAGAAATTTTGTTTCATAAGTTAGCTTGGAATTTACTCTGGCTATGTGAATTTTGTGATCTTCGAGTGGTTCACGCAAACTTTCGATAATGTTTTTATCAAAATGCACAAACTCATCCATAAATAGCACTCCGCCATTTGCAAGGGCCACTTCGCCTATCCTTGCAACGCTTGATCCGCCGCCAAAAATCGAGCTTTTAGTGCTAGTATGATGAGGTGAGCGAAATGGGCGAAGGGCACTAAAATGACTGTCTTGTAAATTTAGCGATCGATAAGCGGCACTGTTTAACACTTCGCTTAAATTTTGAGGCGGCAAGATATAAACAAGACGTTTTGCACACATGCTTTTGCCACAACCCGGACTTCCTTCATAGATGATATTATGCATACCAGTTGCGGCTATCAAACTTGCTCTTTTTGCCCTTTCTTGTCCTAAAACATCTATAAAATCAAGTTCAAAATTTTGATTTGGTATATATTGTTCACCGTTAATTTCAAGTAAATTTTCAAAGATTTCGTCCTTGCTTTTAACAAGTTTGGATTTGGCAAATTCGCTGTCTTGATAAAATTTGATGGCCTCTTCGAGAGTTGAAACTGCGTAAATTTCAAGCTTTGGTATGGCACTAGCTCTTATAGCTATCTCGCTTGGCACTAAAACTTTTGCGTGATCGACTTTGGTGCTTAAAAAAAGTAAAAGTGAAAACAAATTTGCTGTGCTTTTTACGCTTCCGTCAAGTCCAAGTTCACCAAAAACAAAGATTTTTTCTAAATTTGGTGCTTTTTGCAAGGCGATAAGAAGTGCGATAGCAAGGTCAAAATGTGAACCATTTTTGGCTAAATCAGAGGGAGATAAATTTATAACGATTTTTTGAGCTGGGAAGTTAAAATTTAAAGCAAGCAAGGCGGCTCTTACTCGTTCGGTGCTTTCTTTTATGCTAGTGCCTGCAAGTCCAACTATGTTAAATCCGGGCAGTCCGCGTGAAAATACCGATTCAACATCTATTATATGAAGTCCGTCGGAGTAAGCGGCACAGTTTAGGGATTTCATGACTTTTGCTTGTCACCTTTGCTCTTTTTGAGTTTTTTAAACTCTTTTTCAAATTTTTTGCGTTTATTAAAACCGATCTTTTCTATAAAAAGATGTCCGTCTAGGTGATCGTTTTCATGTTGAAGTGCTATGGCTAAAAGTCCGTCAGCTTCAATGCTTTTGCTTTCGCCGTGGCGGTCTTGATAGCTAAGTTTGACAACTTCGGCACGTTTAACATCTTCATAATATCCTGGCACACTAAGGCAACCTTCTTGATAAGTCGTTTCGCCTTCTTTGCTAAGAAAAATCGGATTTATAACCTCGATGAGTTCATTTTTATCTTGGATATCTTGTTCGTTTTGTAAATTTATGATGAAAATTCGCTTTGCAACTCCAACTTGAATCGCCGCTAGTCCTATGCCTTGCCCTGCTATCATGGTTTCATACATATCATCTAGCAAAGTGCCAAGTTCGTCGTCAAAGACCTCAACTTCGCTTGAACGTTCAAAAAGTTTTTTATTTGGGTAGGTTAAAATATCTAAGATCATACTCACTCTAAAAACATTGGTTCTTCGCTATAATTTGAACTTTTAAATAAATCAAGTGCATCAGAAAGTGTTTCTTCAACAGTTTTGTCTTTATCTAAAATTCCTCCGACTATTTGGGTTGAAATTTCTTTTTCATGCTCGTTTATGGTAATTTTTGTTTTTAAAAACATTTTAGAAAGTCTTGTAGAAGCAAGTTTTGCACTCTCGACACTGGTGTGACGCATGATAATCATAAAGTAACCTTCGCCATAGTGTCCGACCGTATCGCTACGACGAGATTTGTGCATCAAAATTTTTGACATGGTTTTTAAAAGTGTGCTTTTATCACGTAAATTTTTAACATTTAAAAGCAATTTTTCACTTGGTTTTACTATCAAAAAAGAACACTTATAACCATATCTACGCACGGCATCGTATTCGAGTTGCAAGGTATTTAGTAAGAATTTTTTGTTATAAACATCATAAACAGAATCATAAACGGCTTGTTCTTTGATGAGATTGAACATTTTAAGCACTTCTTCGTAATTTATACGTATAACATCGACGTGCTTATCCATTAGGCTGTTTAATTTTGAAAGATCTTCGTTAAAGGCACTTAGGGTATTTTGGATAGTAAGTAAATCCGAGCCTTTTTTCAAATTTGATTTATGGGTATTGATAATATTTGTCATTAGTTTGAGATTTTTATAAACAAGGGCAACTGCTTGTAGCATGGATTTTATCTGGGCGAAACTTTGTTTTATTTCTTTTTCGATATAAACATGCCCATCATCTAAACTACAAGCCGCACCTTGTTCGTAAAAAGTTAGCTCATTTTCAAGTTTTTCTTTGAAATTGCTACTTCTTTCTTCAAGCATTCTATCAAAATAAATCGAGTAGTTACTCGGGATAGAAGGGATATTGTTATTGCTTAGCTCTTTTAGAACATTTTCTGAAAATTCATAGATAGTATTCTCTTCTGTTGCTGGATCTATGGTTATTTCATTTTCATCAGCATCAATTTCCGAAACATTTTGTTCTTCATTTGTTTGTATCATTTAAAACTTTTTTCCAAAATTTTATCTATCAGACCATACTCGACAGCTTCTTGGGCACTCATAAAATTATCTCTTTCTGTGTCTTTGATAACTTTTGCGAGTTTTTGGCCTGTATTTTTAGCCAAGGTATTAGTCAAAATATCCTTTAAGCGTAAAATTTCACGTGCATGAATCTCGATATCTGTCGCCTGACCTCTGGCACCGCCGAGAGGTTGGTGAATCATTATACGAGAATTAGCCAAAGAATATCTTTTGCCCTTGGCACCCGAACTTAACAAAAACGCACCCATACTAGCCGCTTGTCCTATGCAAATAGTGCAAACATCCGGCTTTATATAATTCATCGTATCATAAATGCTAAATCCGCTAGTTACCACTCCACCGGGGCTATTTATATATAGATAAATATCCTTGTCTGGATCCTCGGCTTCTAAAAACAATAGCTGGGCGACTATGGATGCTGCCATGCCGTCTTCTATCTCACCACTAAGCATGATGATTCTATCTTTTAAAAGCCGTGAATAAATATCGTAGCTTCTTTCGCCTTTACTGGTTCTTTCAACTACGACTGGAACATAATAGCTCATTATTTAGCCTTTTCGTCCGATTTTTCAGCTTTTTTTGCCTTTTTTTCATCTTTATTAAACATTTCTGCAAAAAGTTTTTCTTCTACCAAAGACATTTTTAAAGCTGGAAGCATGCCTTGTTGGCGATACATATCTATGAGTGCTTTTGGATCGCTACCTCTTCTGTATGCTTCAAAATATATCATTTGATAGACTTCTTGATCGTCTACTTTTATATTTCTAAGTTTTGCTAATTCGTCTATGATAAAGGTTAGGCGAACGCTGTTTTGAGCGTCTTTTCTAAACTCTTCGCGTTTTTTGCTAAGCGCGTCTTTATCTTTGCGATATTTTTCCATTTCTTCTGGTTTAAATTCTTGCCATGCGTTTTGGAACTGCATATTCATTTCTTGTTCTACTATGTTTTTAGGCACATCAAAAGCGTATTTTTCAACCAAACTTTCGGCAAGTTTTGGTTTGAGTTCGTTGTTTATCAAAGCATACATTTTTTCATCACGAATTTGATTTTTTATACGCTCTTCAAAGGCTTCTTCTGTTGGTTTTTCTTCGTTTGGCATAAGAGTTTTTAAAATTTCTTCGTCTAGCTTAGTTGGAATTTTTTTAGCTTGAATTTCGTGAAGTTTGATTTTAAAAACTGCTGGTTTTCCTGCTAAATTTTTAGCGCCATAGCTTTGTGGAAAAGTAACATCTATGTCTTTTTCTTCGCCTGCTTTAAGTCCTATCATGGCGTCTTCAAAGCCCGGTATAAATTGACCTGAACCTATTTCTAGTACAAAATCACTAGCTTTACCGCCGTCAAAGGCCTTGCCGTCTATAAATCCTTCAAAATCAAATTTGGCAAAATCACCCTTTGCCAAAGCTCTTTTTTCTTTGATAGCTTCAAGCGGAGCGACTGTTTTTAAAAGTTCGCTTTTTTTCTCGTCTATTTCTTTTTTAAGTACTCGTGGAGTTGCAAATTCTGGTATCAAACTTTCATAACCTTTAAGATCTATAAGCGGTTTAAATGAAATAACCATACTCATGTCTATATCGCCATTGTCTTTTTTATCAAATTTTTCTACTATTGGCTCGCCGATAAGTTCAGTTTCAGCCTTGCCAAGTTCGCTTAGAGCTTGTTTTAAAACTTCTCTGAAAATCTCTTGTTGAGCGTCTTGTTGTAGTTGTTCGCCTGCTCTTTGTTTAACAACAGCTGGTGGGACCTTACCTTTTCTAAATCCGTCTATTTTCATAGTTTTTGCTGCCTGAAGGGCTAGTTTATCGACACTTGCTTTGATTTGCTTTGCGTCAATTTTAGTGCTAACTTCGCTATTAACACTATCGATTTTTTTAAGTGTAATTTCCATTATTTTCCTTTAAATTATAAAAATTTGCTCGAAATATACCAAAAAATTCCTTATTATATGTATAAATTTAAATTTTATTCATCTAAAAGCCTAAATTTTATACAATTAGCGTTTAAATTTATGGAGCTAATATGAAAAGCGAAAATGGCATAGAAAATAGCGTTAGAAAAATTTTAGAATTTATAGGCGAAGACCCAAATCGTGAGGGTTTGCTAAAAACTCCGCAAAGAGTTAGCAAGGCTTTTGAATTTTTAACATCTGGCTATAAACAAGATCCGCACGAGGTATTAGGTGACGCACTTTTTGAAAGTTCAAACAATGAAATGGTGCTGATGCGTGATATAGAATTTTATAGTCTTTGCGAGCATCATTTGCTCCCTATCATAGGCAGGGTTCATGTCGCTTATATACCAAATGGTAAAGTCGTGGGGCTTTCAAAAATCCCTCGCATGGTAAATATCTATGCTAGACGACTTCAAATTCAAGAACAAATGACAGAGCAAATCGCCCAAGCCCTTGAAGATGTTATCGCTCCAAAAGGCGTTGGTGTCGTGGTTGAGGCAAGGCATATGTGTGTAGAAATGCGTGGTGTCGAAAAAATAAATTCTATAACTACAACTTCGGCTTTGCGTGGTGCATTTCTTAAAAATACCGATACTAGAAGGGAATTTTTCTCCCTTATAAATTCGCCTAAGGATTTACATTTTTGAGCCTTTCACTATTAAATTCTAAGCTTGATGGCAAAATTTCGTTATCTAGTGTTTTTGGCGTTATTACAAAGATTAGTGCCACGACTATACAGATAAGCGGACTGCGTCCAAGTATCGGCGATATCGTAAATATCGTGTCAAAAGACGGAGATAAAACCGGTCTTGGCATGGTTACGCAAATCAGCGATAGCGTTTCATTTATAAGTCCGTTTGGCTTTGTTGAAGGCTTTAAAATAGGCGATTTGGTCTATGCTAGTGATACCGGCATGGATATAAATGTCGGAGATGAATTACTAGGGCGTGTGGTAGATCCATTTATGAATCCTATCGACTCCAAAGGTCCTATAAAAACTACTCAAACCATGCCTATAATGCGTCCGCCCATCGATGCCATGAAAAGAGGGCTTATAAACGAACCTTTTAGTGTCGGCATAAAGGCGATAGATGGACTTTTAACTTGTGGCAAAGGGCAAAAACTAGGCATTTTTGCTGGTTCTGGCGTCGGTAAAAGCACGCTTATGGGTATGATAGTTAAAAACACCGTGGCACCGATAAAAGTTGTCGCACTTATAGGCGAAAGAGGCCGTGAGGTGCCGGAATTTATAGAAAAAAATCTCGGTGGCGATCTTAGTGGTACGGTTGTCGTGGTTGCAACTTCGGACGATAGCTCTTTGGTGCGTAAATACGGGGCTTTTTGTGCGATGAGCGTGGCTGAATACTTCAAAGAAAAGGGCAATGATGTGCTTTTTATCATGGATAGTGTTACACGTTTTGCCATGGCACAGCGAGAAATAGGACTAAGCTTGGGAGAACCGCCTACATCTAAGGGCTATCCGCCAAGTTCGCTTACTCTTTTGCCTCAACTCATGGAAAGAGCAGGCAAAGAAGAAGGCAAGGGCTCGATAACGGCGTTTTTCACGGTTTTGGTCGAAGGCGATGATATGAGCGATCCTATAGCCGATCAAAGTCGTTCTATCCTTGATGGACACATAGTTTTAAGCAGAGAATTAACGGACTTTGGCATATATCCGCCTATAAATATCCAAAACTCCGCATCTCGTGTCATGGGCGATGTTATAAGCCCTGAACACAAAAATGATGCAAGAAAATTCAAACGTTTGTATTCCTTGCTAAAAGAAAATGAAATTTTACTTCGCATAGGTGCTTACCAAAAGGGCAATGACAAAGAACTTGACACAGCTATCGCCAAAAAGGACTATATGTATAATTTCTTGCGACAAGGTTCTAGCGAAAAATACAGCCTCGATGAGATAAAAAACCTTTTGGCACAGATAAATTCATAAATTTTGTTTTGTGTATTCATCAAGATATTTAAAACAAAACGGATAAACCGTGATATTGCCAAGCCTGATAAAATCGACATTTATTAGCTTTATGATACTTTGCATAAACTCATCGTTTGCACCCTTTACTATGCGTATTCTAGCGCTATTTTTTATGCAAGATTTTGTTATATTATTTTTATTTATCACCCCAGATACGCTGTAGCAAAAATTTTGCCCATTTTTATAATAATACGCCCCGACACACCCGCCTAGTTCGTCTATGATACCACTATCTTTACTGCGAGAATAAAGCAAATAATTTTCGCCCTCGCTTATTCTAGCAAGTTCGTTATTTGCGATAGTTTTATCATTTTTGGAGCTTAATTTCGCTTTTAAATCATCGCCTTTGTAATTTTGATTTGGATCCAGACTTTGCTTTAAATTTTCAAAAATTTGAGCTTTTTTGGGATTTGTTTGGCTAAATTTGGCTATTAAATTTTCACAAACTTTTATCATCATCTCCCCACTGATATCCTCACTATACGGCGCTAAAATCTTTTTGGCTGTAAGATTTAAATCATTTGGCAAAACCAAAATTTGCGTATCTAGTATTTTGGCGCTATTTCCTAGCTCGTCTTTGACTAGCCTTGCCCCATTTATCTTGAAATTTCCATTTTCATTTACAAAGTCGCTATCTATCCAAAGCGTGTTAAATGAGTCATTTTCTTTTAGAATTTCTTTGATTTCAAACGACCC
>JAILCJ010000049.1 GCA_024680445.1 Campylobacter sp. | reverse complement strand
CTAGAAGCTTTTATGCAAATTCCAAACAAACCTTATGCTGTGATTTTGGTAAATAATGCCGTAAAATTAACGACCGATAGGGCTCAACCTTCGTTTAAAGCTCTTAAAAATTTAGAAGCGGCAGGGGTTAAGATTTTAAGTTGTGGTTCTTGCCTTGAAGCCTATGGTTTAGTCGATAAACTCGGCGTTGGCGAGATGACAAACGCCTTTGAAGTCATAGATATTTTAAGCAAATACGAAGAGATAAAACTTTGATTTACAACGATAAAAGACTTACCAAATTTGTTCGTGCGGCAGGTTGAGCAGCTAAGCTTGACCCGTCGGGTCTACACAAATCGCTAAGTAGCTTGAATTTCGCAAATGCAAATCTCATTTCATCTTTAAAAAGCAACGAAGACGCTAGTGTGTTTAAATTAAACGAAAATTTGGCTTTGGTTCAAACGCTTGATTTTATCACTCCGGTGGTTGACGATCCGTATTATTACGGGCAAATCGCAGCCGCAAATTCTTTGAGTGATGTTTTTGCCATGGGTGGCGAGGTTTTGACGGCTCTAAATATCGTTGGTTTCGATGCTTGTAATGTAAGCGAAGAAGCACTTAAACAAATAATGCGTGGAGGGCTTGACAAGGTCAAAGAGTGCGGTGGTGCAGTCGTTGGCGGACATAGCATAGCCACTTTGGAAATGTATTATGGGCTTAGCGTTACGGGGAGAGTTGATCCGAAACATTTTTGGGCAAACAACACGGCAAAAGTCGGTGATGTGCTTATCCTTACAAAACCGCTTGGTTTTGGTGCTTTAAGCACGGCTATAAAGGGAGATTTTTGCACGAAGGAACAAATTTTTGAAGCTATCAAATTTATGTCGCAGTTAAATTTTTATGCCCTTACGCCCATGAAAGAACTTAGAGTAAATGCTTGCACGGATATAACGGGCTTTGGATTTTTAGGGCATTTGAGCGAAATGCTAAATGATGAAATTTGCTTTGAAATTTATGCCGATAAGGTGCCGATTTTACAAAGTGCAAGAGATATGGCAAATTTTGGTTTGTTGCCAGAAGGAAGCTATAAAAATCGTGAATTTGTAAAAGACAAGGTTGAGGGCGAATTTGATATTTTGTTATGCGATGCTCAAACTTCTGGTGGTTTGCTTTTTAGCGTGAATCAAAATGACGCTATTTTGGCTGTAAAAAATTTAAAAAATGCTGGTTATGAGTTTGCGAGTATAGTAGGCGTGGTAAAGGAAAAATTCACCCAAAATTTACCTATAAAGATACTTTAAATCAAGATATAATGTTAAAACAAGCAATATTTTGTTAAAATCGATTTTTTACGACAAAAAGGCGAAGAATTTATGTTTTCAAAATTTGAAAGAAACAAAAATAGCTTAAACTATAATATTATCTTACGTTTTTTCATAACTTATCCGCTAGTTTTGCTTGTGGCGGCTTTTATGATAGCGTATATCTTAAATTCAAGCACAGACGAAATAAAATACAATCTTAGAATTTTTAATGACAATATCCAAAAAACAGCCCTTACTTTTATAAATAATGCTCAAAAAGAGCTAGAACTACAAAGTGAATTTTTAAAACACTATCAAGTTCATCATAAAGACGAGCCTGTAAAAATCATAAGAACAGTTAATTTTGAAGATTATTTTGACGCGGTTTTTTACATAGACAAAAACGCTAGTTTATTGGGCGATGAACGTTCTTTGATAAGCGAAATGAAGGTAAGCGAAAACGCAACCATGCCCAAATTTGATACTTCTTGGGTTTTGAATTCATTTAAGGGCAAACCAACTTTTTCAAATTTTGCTTATAAAGACGGCAAATTTAATTTATTTTATATCAGCCTTTATGTTGATGATGGCACTAGATTGGTCGCCCAGATAAATGTAGAAAATATGCTAAAAAAGGTCAAAGAAGTCATAAACGAAAACGAGAAAAAAGAAAACGGCAAATATTCAACTTATACGGTTGATTATAATGGCATGATTTTAAAAGATATAAGCAATGTTGAGGTGCAAGATATTCAAGTCAAGGATGTTGATGATTATTTCACCAAAGACGGAGTGGTAAATTTTTCATATAGCAAACTAAATGCCAGTCTTATCTCTTACAACGATATTTTAAAAAGTTTTGTCATAACCTACACGAGTTCTAGAACGGAAATTTTATTTCAATTTGTTATGTTCTTAATGGCTGGCGGCTTTTTGGTGGCGTATTCGTATATAACTTATGGCAATATCGCTTTTGCGTGGAAAAATGTTAGACGACCTGTGATAGAACTTAGCGAATATGTAAAAGATAAAAGCAAAAAGCCTTTTGTCGGCACTATCAGCGAATATGTAAATATCTATGAAGATATGAAATCCATGCACAACCAAATCGACTTGCTAAATGAGAATTTAAGCGATTGCACTATTCGCTATAACGCCATTTTTCAAGAAAATCCACAAATTTTACTTATCATCGATTTGTATAGCGGACACATAGCCGAAGCAAATCAAGCTGCATTGCGATTTTATGGCTATACAAGCGAAGAAATTCGCCAACTAAACATTTCTGATATTTCGCAAGTTTCTTTTGCCGATAACTCCGATCTTAGCAAAAACGCTGTTGGCAATTTTCAACGCACTATAAATGATATGCATATACTGAAAAATGATGAAATTCATCATGTTCAAGTAAAAATTTTTCCTATTAGACTTTCGGATAAAAGATTTGCTTATCTTAGAATCAAAGATATGGCGGACGAGGCACAAATCGGCATAAAAGACGAAGATGTCAAAAAATACTTTAAACTCTTTCCAAATATTATGCTTATCGCCAAACTAAAAGAGCCGTTTAAGATCATAAATTCAACCGCTAATGTTGATTTGTTCGGTTACGACCAAGCAGAAATAAGACGAGATGGTTTTGATATCAGGCAAATCATAGCAGATCAAAATAAAACAAATTTTGAAAACGAGATAGAGATAAACAAGCATATACTTCAAACTTCAACCAGTATCACCAGAAATTCCTTAAAACTTCAAACAAATGCCATACTTGCTGGCGAAGGCGAAGTGGCTTTTAAAGTACAAGTCAATTTTGAAGGCGATGATACCGGCATAAAAGATATAGTGTATTTGTTTATTCGAAATGATGAAGAATATCAAACATTTAATAAATTCCAAAGCAATATCGCTTATCTAAACAATATCGTTTGGTCGAGCAATGTTGCAACGCTTGATTATGACGCAAATTCTAAGATACTTCGTTCTGGCGAGGTATTTTCTGTTTTGCTTGGACTTAGTGCGACAAATGAAATCGTGGCAAATTATGAATATTTCAGCTCTATTTTGGTTGATGAATTTGATGATTTTGACGACTTTTTTGCCAGACTTAAACTTGAAAACGGCACTTATGACGGCGTTGTTCGTATGTATAACAAAGATGAAAAAATGCTATGGATTCGCATAAAAGCGAAGGCTACCAAATTTGATAAAGACGGACGAATTTTAACCATAAGCGGTACGGCAAGAAATGTAACCGTGCAAAAAAATGCCCTTATTTATCAAAATTTGGCGGCAAAAATTTTCTCTTACACCAGCGACCCTGTTGCACTTTTGGATCTTGACTTTAATTTCATAGACGCAAACGACGCATTTTCGTATGCGACTGGCTATTCGCTTAATGAATTGCTAGGTGCGGATTTGCTTAAAATTTTACACTCAAAGTTAAATACCTCATCTGATGTTTCAAATATAAAATACGAGATCGAAAAAGAGGGTAGTTGGTACGGTAAACTTTGGCATAGACGCAAAAATGGCGAGGATTATCTTGACTATATGAGCGTTGAAGATATCTGCGACGACTTGGGTAATGTGATTTGTTATATGTTTATTTCAAATATTTCGTCTAAAAAACAAATCAGTAGCGACTACCTAGAACATATCGCCTACCACGATCCGCTTACGAAGTTGCCTAACCGTTTCTTGCTTAACCAAAAACTTGAAGAACTTATGCGAACGCCAGATAATAACAGAAAACTTGCCATTATTTATATAGATATGGACGGATTTAAGGCTATCAAAGATAGTTACGGACACAAATACGCCGATCAAATTTTGCTTAAAATTTCTAGTAATATCGATGCACTTTTTGATGATAGAGATATGTTTGCTCGTATCGGTGGAGACGAGTTTGTAGCCATAGCTTTGCACGAACATATAGGACAAGTTTATGAAGTCATAGAGCATATTTTAAAAATCGCTAGCGAAGACATAAATATAGACAATATAAGCTTTAACATCAGTGTCAGTGTGGGCGTTTCTGTTATCGCCAAAAACAACAAAGTTACACCAGAAACCTTGCTAGAACAAGCAAATTGGGCTATGTACCAAGCAAAAATGAGTGGCAAGAATCAGTATTATTTATTTGACGCAAGTAAAGATAGAAATTTGCGTGATAGATACAACGATAACAACAAAATTTTAAACGGCATAAAACACAATGAATTTTTCATGGAGTATCAGCCTGAAATCGATATCGTAAATAGTGAAGTCGTTGCCTTTGAAGCTCTTATAAGGTGGCGAAATGACGGCAAAATTTTAAACCATGATGACTTTTTGCCTTATATTAGACAGCAAAATATCGCCGATGAGCTTATGATTTATGCATTATCAAAGGTGTTTAGAGCCCAAGAAAAATGGAGACAAAACGGACTAAACATAAGGGTAAGCGTAAATTTGAGTATAGAGCAGATCACCAGCGAGGGCTTTTATAAAAAATTCCTTCAACTTATAAAGGGCAAAAATAATTTGAATTTGCAAAATTTGATGATAGAGATCATAGACGCAAATCTTATAAAAGACCTAGAAAATGCCATTAAATACATAAAACGTTATCAAAGCATGGGTATCAAATTTGCACTTGATGATTTTACAAGCAAGTCTAGTTCTTTTGAGACCTTCCAACTCTTGCCGATAGATAAGATCAAAGTTGATAAAAATATTTGCAAATATTTACTTAGCAATCAAAAAGCCTTTGCAACGCTTGAAATTATCCGCGATTTGTTAAATATATTTAGCGAACCAACGACCATTAAAAATATCAAGGATTTAAACACTTTAAATATTTTAGTCGGACTTGGATTTAGCAATTATCAAGGAAATTTCTTTGCCAAAGCCATGAGCGATGATGCGGTTTTAAGATACGAATTCGGCGAGATACAAGGGCTTGATAAAAATAATGTCATAGATGATAAACGGCTAGAATTCCTTAAAAACACCATAGCTTTAAGGGAATTTTCACTAAATATCATCAATCTCTTAAAAGATCCGGAATTTAGTGCTAACAAAAAAGATTGCTCTATCTTAAAACAAAAAGTTTTACGCAAGATAGCGGCTTTGCAAAACATTAAAAATGATAAACACATTGAAATTATCGCCAAACTTCAAGACGCTATACAAACGGAAAATCCAAGCGATAAAATCGCCCTTGCAAGGTCGGCAAATTTGATGTGCATGGAGATTTTAAACATAAATGATTCGGAAAGTTTTATATGAAAAAAGAAACAAATTTGATAGTCTATGAACATGAAATTCCAGTCGGTTCTAGGCTGTATTTTGGAAAAAGCGCAACACTTAAACGCAAGATAGAAAATTTTGCTAGTGAAATTTTGAGTAAAAACGGCTATAACGAAATTGTAACGCCGTATTTTAGCTATCACCAACATTTAAGCGTTGATGCTACAAAGTTGTTAAGGTTTAGCGATAGTGCTAATCACGAGATAAGTTTAAGAGCCGATAGCACCATAGATGTTGTGCGTATAGTTCGTGCAAGACTTAAAGATTTTAAGCATAAAAAATGGTTTTATATCCAGCCGGTTTTTCGCTATCCAAGCAGTGAAGTTTATCAAATCGGTGCAGAAAATATCGGTGAAGTCGAGCTTGAAAATAGCATAGAAATACTTGCAAATTTGCTTAAAAATTTCAAGGCAAAAGCGGTTTTACAGCTTAGCAATATCGAAATTCCAAAGAAAATTTGCGAACTTTTAAAGCTTGACATTGAAATTTTTGAAAATTATCAAATGGAGAAGATTTTATCATTAAATATTGACTGGCTTAATGACTTAACCTTACTAAAAAATCCGAGCGAATTAAAAAACATTATCGCCAAAGTCCCAAAAGAGTTAAAAGAGCCATTAAAAAGACTTGAAAATTTGGTTTCGCAAGTCAAATTTGATGAGCTTCGTTTGGTTCCTCTTTATTATTCTCGCATGAGATATTATGATAAATTGTTTTTTAGATTCTTGATAGATAATGTCATCATCGCTGGTGGCGGAAACTACGAGATAGACGGTGAAAACAGTAGCGGTTTTGCGATCTATACGGACGCACTTATAGAAAAACTATAAATTTTTGATAAGGATAGAACAATGAGAAAAGCAGATTTGGTTGTTGGGGTACAATGGGGCGATGAAGGCAAAGGTAAAATAGTTGATATGTTATCGCTTGATTATGATTACGTTTGCCGTTCACAAGGCGGTCATAACGCCGGACACACTATTTGGGTTGATGGCGTAAAATACGCACTTCACCTTATGCCAAGCGGAATTTTGCATAACAATATTATAAACATAATCGGCAATGGCGTTGTGGTAAATCCAGAAGTTTTGATAGCCGAGATAGCGCAATTTGACAATGTAGAAGGCAGACTTTTCATAAGCGATAGGGCTCATTTAAATTTATCTCACCATGCCTTGTTTGATCAAGCAAAAGAGCGTTTAAAAGGTAGTAAAGCCATAGGCACGACAGGCAAGGGCATAGGACCATCATATGCCGATAAGATCAGCCGCACAGGTCACAGAGTAGGCGAACTTTTAGAGCCAGAAAATCTTTGCGAAACTTTAATGGAGGATTTTGAGATAAACAAACCTATCTTTGACGCTATCGGCGTAAAAGCCCCTGAACACGATATGCTTTTGGCAGAACTTAAACGATATAAACAAGCCCTAGAACCATTTATAGCAAATACAACTAGAATTTTATGGAAAGCCATGGACGAGGGCAAAAGAATTTTGCTTGAAGGCGCACAAGGCACACTTTTAGATATAGATCATGGAACTTATCCTTATGTAACTAGTTCAAATACCGTAGCCGCCGGTGCTTGCACGGGTCTTGGACTAAATCCAAAAGAGATAGGCGAAGTTTATGGCATCATCAAAGCTTATACAACCAGAGTTGGCTTCGGACCTTTTCCAACAGAGGACAAAAGTCAAGCCGGCGATGATCTTTGCGAAATCGGCAAAGAATTTGGCACCACAACAGGCCGCCGCCGCCGAACCGGTTGGTTTGATGCTGTAAGCGTAAAATACGCATCTCGCCTCGATGCAGTCGATAAATTTGCACTAATGAAACTTGATGTGCTTGATGGCTTTGATCAAATTAAAATTTGCAAAGCTTATCAATACAAAGGCGAAACGATAGACTATGTGCCAACAGATCTTGAAAATGTTGCACCGATATACGAGATATTGCCGGGTTGGGATAAGACAGTAGGGATTAAAAACTATGATGAGCTTCCAGAAAATGCTAAAAAATATATTCAAAGGATAGAAGAATTAACAGGCATAAAAGTTGCTCTTATCTCTACAAGTCCTGAAAGAAGCGATACGATAGTCAGATAATGGGCTCAAAATTTACTTCTATCGTCAGGGTCAAAAAACAAGCCTTGCAAAAAGCCGAGCTAAATCTTGTAAGGGCAAGAAATTCCCTTACTCGCTTGTCCCATGACCTTGACGAAGCACGAAAAGAGGCGGCAAATATCACCATACCAAAAAGCGGTAATGCCAGTGTGCTTAGTCAAAGCATGCAATTTTTTCGTGTTTTAAATCAAAATATCAATCAAATCAAAGAAAATATAGAGCTTAGGCAAAAAGAAATCGTGCATTTTACAAATTTGTATAAAAACGCAAATATCGAGCATGAAAAAGTAAAATACCTTGAACAAGAGGATATAAAAATGCAGTTAAAGCAAAAAAAACGTGTCGAAGAACACGCTCTGGATGAATTCGCAACCATGAAATTTGCAAGGGATAAAAATGCTTAGATCGCTATTTGCTTTATTTTTCGCTACTGCATGGATTTTTGCCTATGATATTCCGGTTGATTGTACTCAAATTTTTGAAGCCAGAAAAGCCGAAATTCAAAAAGAACTTGAAATAGTGGACGAACAACGACAAGCCCTTGAAGCTTTTAGGGCTAGCGTTTATGCAAATTATGAAGAAAATTTAGCCAAACTTGCCAAAAAAGAAAGCGATATCAACGCTAGCATGCGTCAAATCGAGAAAAAAAATAAAGACGCCGAAGCAAAAATCGCAAATTATCAAAAAATTTTAGACGAACTCAAAGCAAATACCGGCGATAAGCTAGTCCAAGCCTATGCCAAGATGAAAGACCAAGCCGCCGCCGATGTTTTAACGCAAATGGCTCGCTCAAAAGCCGCCGCGATTATTTCAGCCCTTGATCCTAAAAAAATTTCAACCATAATGGCAAAAATGGATCCGGGCGTTGCTAGCGAACTTACCACTATGTTACACGACGGACCGCCTTATATAGACAAAGCAAAAGATCAAAAAGTCGACGCCCCAGAGGGTAGCTTGCTAAATTAGGATTTTAACCTTTCTTGCGATCTTAAATAGCAAAGATTTTTTGTTAAACATTTAAATCAAATTTGATATTTTGCAAAACCAAATTTGATAAAGCAAAAAATCCACAGAGTAGCCAAAACACAAATCAAATTTGATAAATTCAAGACCCTTAGAGTCGGCACAAACGCCGAGTATCCGCCGTTTGAGTTCATCGATGAAAACCGCAATATCACCGGCTTCGATATGGAATTGGCTCGTGAGTTAGCCACTCGTGTGGGCGTGGAGCTGGATATACTAAATATGAGCTTTGATGGGCTAATACCAGCTTTGAAATCTGGCAAAATCGATGTCGCTATCAGTGCGATGAGCGCGACAGAAAAGCGAAAAAAGGTAGTGGCTTTTATACACGCAATAATTTGACCCCTCACTTTTTTAAAAACCAAACATCAGCCAAACAAACACTAGCCATAGTCACAACCAATAATAAAATCTTTTTCATTTGGTATTCATATCTCTGTAATAACAACCAAGCGGATCACCCATATCACAAGCCTTGCCATAGTATTCTTTGGCTAGATTGATATTTTTTGTCACACCTAAACCTTCATAATAAGAAACCCCAAGATCAAAGCACCCTCCAGCATCTCCACCATCACAAGCTTTTTTGTAATATTCCCTTGCTTTTGAGTAGTCTTGGCGAACACCTAAACCTTCATAATACAAAACCCCAAGATTAAAGCACCCTCCAGCATATCCACCGTCGCAAGCTTTTTTATGATATTCACTTGCTTTTTTGTAGTCTTGGCGGACAAAATACAAAACCCCAAGATTTAAGCACCCTTCAGCAAATCCACCGTCGCAAGCTTTTTTGAAATATTCACTTGCTATTTTGTAGTCTTGGCGGACACCTTGACCTTTGTAATACAAAACCCCAAGTGCAGCACACCCTTTAGCCTCTCCACCGTCGCAAGCTTTTTTGAAATATTCACTTGCTATTTTGTAGTCTTGGCGGACACCTTGACCTTTGTCATACGAATTCCCAAGATTAAAGCACCCTCCAGCATATCCACCGTCGCAAGCTTTTTTAAAATATTCACTTGCTATTTTGTAGTCTTGGCGGACACCTTGACCATAGTTATATAAAACCCCAAGACCAATGCACCCTTTAGCAACTCCGCTGTCGCAAGCTTTTTTGTAATATTCACTTGCCAACTTATAATCGCCATTTCTATGAGCCTTATATCCATCATCAACCAAATCCGCCCACGCCAAACTCGCCACCACAGCCAAAAATAAAAATTTTTTCATTTTTTCTCCTTTATTTTAATATCTTTTAGTATTCATATTCACAAGCTATTTGTTCCCCCATATCACAAGCCTTGCCGAAGTATTCTTTGGCTAGATTGATATTTTTTGTCACACCTAAACCTCCATAATACAAAAACCCAAGATTATTGCACCCTGTAGCATCTCCACCGTCGCAAGCTTTTTTGTAATATTCATTTGCTATTTTGTAGTCTTGGCGAACACCTTCACCTTTGGCATACGAAAACCCAAGTGCAGCGCACCCTCCAGCATCTCCACCGTCACAAGCTTTTTTGAAATATTCATTTGCTATTTTGTAGTCTTGGCGGACACCTTGACCTTCGTTATACGAAAGCCCAAGATTATAGCACCCTTGAGCATATCCACCGTCGCAAGCTTTTTTGTAATATTCACTTGCTATTTTGTAGTCTTGGCGGACACCTTGACCTTCGGCATACAAAAGCCCAAGTGTACCGCACCCTCCAGCATCTCCGCCGTCGCAAGCTTTTTTGTAATATTCCCTTGCTTTTGAGTAGTCTTGGCGAACACCTTGACCTTCGTCATACAAAAGCCCAAGTGCAACGCACCCTATAGCCTCTCCGCCGTCGCAAGCTTTTTTGTAATATTCCCTTGCTTTTGAGTAGTCTTGGCGAACACCTTGACCTTCGTCATACAAAAGCCCAAGTGCAGCGCACCCTCCAGCATATCCACCGTCGCAAGCTTTTTTGAAATATTCATTTGCTATTTTGTAGTTTTGGCGGACGCCTTTACCTTCGGCATACAAAAGCCCAAGATTAAAGCACCCTCCAGCCTCTCCACCGTCGCAAGCTTTTTTGTAATATTCACTTGCTATTTTGTAGTCTTGGCGAACACCTTGACCTTCGTCATACAAAAGCCCAAGTGCAACGCACCCTATAGCCTCTCCGCCGTCGCAAGCTTTTTTGTAATATTCATTTGCCAACTTATAATCGCCATTTTTATAAGCCTTATTTCCATCATCAACCAAATCCGCCCAAACCAAACTCATCGTCACAGCCAAAAATAAAAATTTTTTCATTTTTTCTCCTTTAAAATCTTATATCGAACCAAAAATTGCACCAAATATCAAAAATATAATTCCAAAAATTATGAAATCCTCTCCTATTCCTA
>JAILCJ010000037.1 GCA_024680445.1 Campylobacter sp. | reverse complement strand
TAACAAGCAAAGTTACTTGTCTGTTTTTAGTTATATTACACCACGATGCGAATTTATTTATCGTATGGATTGATTTTAAGCAGTATTTAGCACCAAATCTCACGCATTTTGTCAACGCTTCACACCAACTCCAAACGAGTTAAATACATCTCTTCGCCGTCAATAACACGCAAATTTTGTGACGAGCATTTTGGACAAACAAACTCATTTTTGCCAAGTTCGCTTTCTTGTCCGCAGTCCAAACACTCTATAACGACATTTTGCTCTTTTATCACCAGCTCGGCATCGGCACAAACACTTTCAAGTTTGCAAACATCAAAAGCAGTTTTTAGATAATGCGACTCCACTCCGCTTAACCTGCCTATCTTAATATGCACAACAAGGACTTTTTTTGCTTCTGCCTTAGCTACATTTTCTTCGCAAAGCCGTATAAGATCTTGTGCTATGCTTAATTCGTGCATTTTTATCCTTTAAAATTCCATAGTTTTAAAAGTCAAAATTCATCAAATTTGATATTTTAAATTTGATTTTTCAAATTTGATGAATTTAAAAATTTACAATTGATTTTTTATCAAATTTGATAAATTTAAAAATAAAAACTATCAAATTTGATTTGAAAATTTTTCAAATTTGATCTTGCATTTGAGTAAATTTCTTAACAAATTCTAGGCAAAAGTTCGCCCTTTGGAGCTTCTAAAAATCGCTTAGACCCATAAGCGGTCTGCAAAACAACTCTGGCATTTTTTTTGTCTAAAATTTCGCCTATACTTGCGGCATTTTCATCAAATTTCTTTAAAATTTCAAGTGCTTTTTGCTCGTCTTGTGGCAAAACTGCCAGAACAAAAGTTCCTTCATTTGCCAACTCATAAGCTTCAAAACCAAAAAGCTCGCAAATGCCGATAACTTCGTTGCTAACTGCAATATCAGCCTCTCTTACTTCTAGCTCATATCCGCTCGCTTTGGCCCACTCATTTAGCACCGCACTAAGTCCTCCACGAGTTGCGTCACGCATGGCAAGCGGCTTTATGCCAGCATCTAAAAGTGCCATCACAACGGCTTTTAAACTCTTACAATCGCTTTGCAAATCGCTTTGCAAATCAAGCTCCTCCCTGCTTGCTAGCACGACGGCTCCGTGTCTGCCTATATCACCAGAAAGCAAGATCTTTGCCCCGGCACAAAGATTTTTTAGCTCACATTTACAAAGCACTTCACCAACGCCACTTGTGTTTATAAAAAGCCCATCACACTTGCCTTTTGGCACAACTTTTGTATCACCACAAACGATTTTTACATCGCTTTGTTTTGCAATTTTGGCAAGAGAGCCAAGTATGGTTTTAAGTTTTTCAAGCTCAAAACCCTCTTCTATAATCAAAGAACAACTTAAATATTTAGCCGCCGCACCCACCATAGCAAGGTCATTTATCGTTCCGCAAGCCGCGATTTTACCGATATTTGTACCAGCAAAAAAAAGCGGTGTAACCACAAAACTATCACTGCTAAATGCAAGCTCACCACTCATAGATAAAAGGGCCGAATCATTACCGTCATTTAAAATTTCATTGTCAAAAATCTTAAAAATTGTCTCGTATATAAGGGCGTTCATCTCTTCGCCCCCACCCCCGTGAGCAAGTAAAATTTTGTTATTCATGCTTTATCCTTAGTAATTTATTAAATCTATGTATTTATCTGTAATCTCATCTAATAAATTTTCAGTAAATTTATCATATTCATTTTGGAATTCTTTTAAATCTCGTGATTTTTTTATAATCTCAATAAATTTATTTATGCTAATAGGTAAAAGCAAACTATCAAATTCTTTTGTGCAAAATTTAAAGAACAAAGCCACATCCCAATGAATATATGGAGCTATTAGTATAGTTCTAAGGGTTTGATTTGTTTTATCTTGCAATTCTTTTGTATGTCTTGCTATACTGGTAGTTTCGCTATTTAGTTGTTGATTGCGATTTTTAATCATAGTAGCCTCAATTAAAAAAGCATTATATTTTAAATCAACTTTTCCAGCTGGTGCATAAGAAATTGGCAAGCCATTTTCATTATAGATTAAATTTGAAATTAAGCCATTTTTTCCAAATTTTTTGCCTAAAATCAAAGCTAAAATATATTCTAATCTAAGCGGTTCAGATAAGAAATCAAATTTGCTTTTTTCTTGACTTTTATTAGCTAAAATTTCAAGCT
>JAILCJ010000013.1 GCA_024680445.1 Campylobacter sp. | reverse complement strand
ATAATATGCGAACCAGTTTTATTGCCATCTTGCCATTTGGTTTCTTTTATATATAAATCTTGCAAATTTTGAAATTCAGTTATCAACATTTTATTTAATTCAATATTACTCATAATTATTTAGCTTTTTTGAGCTTATGTTATCTGAATTTAACTTGATTTTTTGTTTAATTGCAAAAAACATAATTACAAAAGTGGATATCCAAGCAAAAATAAAAGATAACAGATGCTCATAAGACTGATAAATAGTAAATCTATGATAAAAAAGAAGGCTTAATTTAAGCTCTTTATTAGAGCTTAGTTTAAAAATATAAGTATAGTTATAAGGGGGCAGGGGATTTAAGAGTGTTTGGCACTCTTAAATGTAGCACTGCTAAAAAGGATGGTTATTATTTTCTTAACTCGCGGATTTTTGCTGCTTTACCACGAAGATCGCGTAGGTAAAATAGTTTAGCGCGTCTAACACGACCACGTCTAAGAACTTTAATCTCTTCTATGCTTTCACTATAAATAGGGAAAATTCTTTCAACGCCAACGCTGTTAGCACCGATTTTTCTAATGATGAAAGTTTCACCAACACCGCTACCGCGTCTAGCTATACAGACGCCTTCAAAATTTTGAACCCTTGATTTATCGCCTTCTTTAATGCGAATCGCTACACGAAGCGTATCGCCGGCACGAAATTGTGGAACATTTTTGTTTGCAATTTGAGCATCTTCAAATGCTTGTATATATTTATTTCTCATTTTTTTCCTTTTTTGATTTTGCATTTTTGGTATAAGTCTGGGCGAAAAAATACCGTTTTGCAATGTGCTAGGTCATTTTTTAAAGCTTGGATTATAGCGTGATTTCCCTTTAAGAAGTCTGAAATAACAAAAGAATTTTCAAATTCATTTGGTTTTGTAAAAGAGGGAGCTTCAAGCAAATTTTCTTCGAAACTCTCGACTTCAAGGCTTTTTGCGTTGCCTAAAACTTCATTAACATTTCTTGAAATAGCGTCGCATAAACAAAGTGCCCCAAGTTCACCGCCTGTCATGATAAAATCGCCTATACAAAAAATTTCATTTGCCCATTTTTCTATGATTCTTTCGTCTATGCCCTCGTATCTACCGCAAACAAAGCAAATGTGCGATTTTTTGGATAGTCGCTTTGCGTCATTTTGGGTAAATTTTTTTCCAACTGGACTTAGAAAAACGATATGAACATTTTTATCGTCATTTTTGATTTTGCTTAGAGTATCATCAAGTGGTTGAGGTTGCATTAACAGTCCTGCACCGCCACCTATCATGTATTCATCGACTTTTTTGTGTTTATCTTTTGTAAAATCTCTTGGGTTTAAAAAATTAAGTTCGATTTTTTGATTTTTGATGGCACGATTTAGAATCGAATCGTCAAAATAGGGTCTAATCAAATTTTCAAAAAGTGTAACAAAGCTAAATTTCATATTTTTTTGTCTTTCTTTGCTTTTAAAATTTGCAAAAAGGCTAAATTTTACGAATTTTCAAGTATGGCTTTGGCGTTTATAGCCGAAATTTCCCCTGTTTTGGTGTCGATTTTGCTAACGAAATTATCAAGATAAGGCAAGTAAAAATTCTTGGCAAAACCTAAATTTGTGAGTTTTTCATCGACTTTTATCCAAAAATAGCTTTTACCAGCTATCTCTTCGATATCCTCTACAACGCCCAAAATTTCACCATTTTCTAATACTTTTAAGCCTATGATATCAAAGTAAAAAAACTCATCTTTTTTTAGCTTACAAGTTTTGCGTGTATCTTGGACGGTGGCGTAAAGAGTAGTGTTTGTTAAAGCCTTAGCAAGCTCGATATCTTCGTATCCTTCAAGCAAAATTTCAGCTTTGTTTTTGTCATAATGCTTGATTTTATAAGCCTTGCCATCTTTGTCATAAAAGCATGCACCGGGCTTAAACTGCTCGCTAAAATCGCTACGATTGTGAAGTTTTACATAGCCTTTCAGCCCGACAGTTTTGCCGAGCAAGGCCACTTCTAGCAGAGTTTGATCATTCATCAAGTGCTTTTACGGTGACTCGGTAGCTTGTTGCGTCTTTGGCTTTAAAGCCCATTATCACAGTTTTTATAGCGTTTATCATTTTGCCGTCTTTACCGATAAGCTTACCAGTATCGACTTTGTCGGCATAAATGATAATCTCTGCAAAATTTTCACCGAGTTCTTGTCGCTCAACCTTAACTTTTTCAGGAAAATCTGTTATGAGCTTAGCGTATTCGTATAAAAAATTTTCGACCATAAATTTTATTTACTTGTTATTTTTTCAACTCTTTGGCTAAGTTTAGCACCAACGCTTTTCCAGTAAGCAAGTCTTTGTGCATCAAATTTGATGACTTCTGGATCTGTCATAGGGTTATAATAACCTATACTTTCTATCCAGCCGCTGTCGCGTCTTTTTCTACTATCTGTTACAACTATACGATAAAATGGGGTTTTTTTGCGTCCCATTCTTGTTAGTCTTACTACGGTTGCCATTATGTTTCTCCTTTATAAATAATGCTTAAATTTAAATACCACTATACCTAAATTTAAGCCTTATCTTGGTCTATTTGGATTTGCTTGGTTTAGTAGGCTAGCTAGCCCTTTTGCGCCGCCTTTGCCTGAAAATTTCTTGGCAAGTTTTGAAGCGTTTTCAAATTGTTTTAAAAAGCGATTGACTTGCATTTGACTAAGTCCTGAACCAGCGGCAAGACGTCTTTTGCGAGAGTTGTTTAAAAGCTCTGGATTTTCACGTTCTTTTTTTGTCATGGAATTTATCATGGCTTTGATATGCAAAATTTCTTTTGAATTATCAAAATCCAAGTCTTTTAGCTGATTTGCCATGCCTGATAAGCCCGGTATCATGCCCATTAGAGATTTCATAGAGCCAAGTTTTTTTACGCTCTCCATTTGTTCTAAAAAGTCATTAAAGTTAAATTTGCCCTTTTTTATCTTTTGGTTTAGTCTTTTTGCTTCTTTTTCGTCTATGATAGAGCTGGTTTTTTCGACCAAAGTCGCCAAATCGCCTTCTCCCATGATTCTGCCAACTATGCGATCTGGGATAAAGGCTTCAAGATCTGCAACTTTTTCGCCTATACCTACGAATCTAAGCGAAATTCCAAGCTGTTTTGCTATGCTTATGGCAATTCCACCTTTGCTATCTGAATCAAATTTAGACAAAATCACGCCACTTATGCCAAGTGCTTCATTAAATGTAGCAGCACTTCTAACGCCGTCTTGACCGCTCATTGCGTCGGCGACATAAAAAATTTCATGAGGATTTAAGGCGGATTTTATTTGTTTTAATTGTGTCATTAAACTTTCATCTATCGCCAAACGACCGGCTGTATCGACTAAAAGCACATCATAAAGACCTTCTTTTGCCTTTGCAAGTGATAAATTTGCAACTTTAAGCGGATCGCTTTCATTTTCTATGCTAAAAAGATCTAATTCATTTGCTTCGCAAAGTTGGCGGAGTTGTTCGACGGCGGCTAATCTTTGCAAATCACAAGCCGCAATCAAAACTCTTTTTTTGCGAAGTTTTAGATAATTTGCTAATTTTATGGTCGTTGTGGTTTTGCCGCTACCTTGCAAACCAGCCATAAGCACTATGGTCGGTGCAGTCGGAGCATAAACAAAGCCTTGATTGCCCGGAGCGGTTAGAATTTGTGTCAAATTTGTTTTTATAGAGTCTAAAAATTGCTTTTGACCTATGCCTTTTTGTTTAAGTTCGCTTTCTATAAGGCTAAGCAATTCTTTGGTAACTTTGTGATGAACATCGGCTTTTAGCAGGGCTTTTTTTAATACATCCAAAGCATTTTTTAATGCTTTTTCATCATCAACAAAGCGAATTTTATTTACAGCCGAACGAAAAGATTCACTGATTTGTTCAAACACTAATTTTACCTTTCAAATTTTGTATAAAGCTCGTATTTTATTAAAATTTTTCTTATTTACTCTTTAAATTTCAAAATTTCTTGAAATTTCAAAACCTAGTTGCTTAAAATCATTTGGCAATTCTGCTTTAAATTTATAGCCTAAAAGTTCGATTTCATAGGCGTGTAGATACATTCTTGCCGCCGTGTTTTTGCCGTATTTCTCATCGCCTATGATAGGTGAGTTTATGCTTGCAAGATGCACTCTTATTTGGTGAGTTCTGCCGGTTTTTATCTCAACTTTTAACAAGGATTTTTTGCCTACAACCATAATAGGCGTGATCTTTGAAATGGCTTGTTTGCCGTCTTTTGAGATTTTTGAGTATGCACCGCCTTTGGTTTTTATAGTTAAAATCGGATCATTAAGCGTGATTTCTTCACTAAGTATGCCCTTAGTTGCGGCAAGATAGATCTTGTTTACTTGCATTTTTTTAAATGCCTCTATCGCTGTTTTTTGAAATTCTGGATTTTTTACCAGCATTAGCACGCCACTTGTTTCTTTATCGAGTCTGTGTAAGAGTGGGGTTTTATAAATTTCGCTTATTTTTTCGCTAGTTAAAAAGGCTGGTTTGTTGATAACAAGTAAATTTTCATCTTCAAAAATCACGCTTGGTTTTGGTGGATGTTGGACTTTGAAAGTTGTATTTTGGTTTATTAAAGCACGTGCAATTAGGATTTTTTGACCTTTTGCATAGACCAAACCGCTGTCTATTAGTTCTTTTGCTTCTTTGTTTGAAATGCCTTCTTGAAGTGCTAAGAGTTTGTAAGCTTTATCTTGTGCCACAATGCGTCCTTATGTCTTGTAAAATCATGCTTGCATCGCCTATTTGTGCGATTTTGCTTATTTTTAAATCAGAGTGAATCAAAGCGTCTATTTCATTTGCTTTGGCAAATTTGATATTGTCTACGGCAGAAAAAAGCGACTTTTGGTTGAAAATATCCTCTCCGCTTATTATTGCATTTTTAAATTGTGCCGCCTCTATGGGATTGTGTCCGCCAACATTTGGTACAAAACTACCGCCAAGCACGACTATATCGCTTATGGCGTAAATATTTACAAGTTCGCCAAGGCAGTCGATAAGACAAATTTGGCTATCAAAGTTTTTAGACACAGAGAATTTGCTAAAACTTAGCGAAAATTTCTTTGCGTATTCTTTTGCTAAAAGCTCGACTTCGCCGAATCTTTCTGGGTGTCTTGGAGCTATGATAAGTTTTTCATCATCTCTTAGTTTTATCTCATCTAATAAAATTTTTTCTTCACCACTATGCGTGCTAGCAAGGACGATGACTTTTTGGCTTGGTTTTTGATAGTTTTTTGTTGTCTTTGGCAAGAAGGCGGATTTGATATTTCCGCAAATTTGTATGTTTTTGGCACCAAGTTTTTCAAGCCTTAGCTTATCTTGTTCGCTTTGGGCATAAACGGCATTTATATAAGAAAAAATTTTTTTGTAAAAAAAGGCAAATTTTAGATATCTTTTATAACTTCTATCCGAAATTCTAGCATTTATAAGCAAGATTCGTGAGCCTTTTAGTTTTGCGATAAAAACGAGCATTAGCCAAAGTTCAGCCTCAAATATCACTAGCACTTTTGAGCTTTTTAACCAAAAAGGCAAGAAAATTTCAAAGGGCAAAAAGGCTACATTTTGACAAATTTTCTTTGCTTCATCAAAGCCGGTTTTGGTTATGACGCTTATAAATTTTGAATCAAATTCCGTTAAAATCGGCTTTATAGCTCGTATCTCGCCAAAGCTACAAGCGTGAAAATGCACTTTTGCTTGTTTATAACTAAGGTTTTTGTATAAAAAGAATCTAGCTGGTATGGAGAAGCGATACTTTTGTTTAAAAGCAAGTATCAAAAGAAAAATAGCCCCGAAAGTCCAAGCTATCAGGGCTAGTATATAATAAATCGCAAGCACGAATTTATGCTTGCTCGCTTTTATATAAAATTCTGCCACAATGCGGACAAGTGATGATGTCTTCGCCACGCACTACGGCTGAAAAAGTTTTGTCGTTTATTTGCATAAAGCAACCATAACACGCTTGTTTTTTGACCGGCACAACGGCTGTATTGTGTGCCCATTTGCGAATTTTTTCATAAAATGTAAGGATTTTTTGGTTCATTTCGCCAACAAGTTTTGTACGTTTTTTATAAACTTCATTTCTTTCTTTTTCTATGGCTTCAACTTCGCTTGAAATTTCGGTTTCAGCGCTTTTTAGTTTGCCTTCTAGTTCTGTTTTTTTGCTTTCAAGTTCGCCCTTGCTGGCGTTTTTATTTTCTATAAGTTTTTCTAGTCTTTCTATCTCTTCGTTTGCTGCGTCAAGCTGTTCTTTGGCGATCTCTTCTTCTAAATTTAGGGCTTTTACCTCTTTTTCGCTTTTTGCAGAGCCACTTTTTTTGCTAATTTCTTTTAATTTAGTATTAAATTCCGAGATATGCACATTAGTTCCTGCTTTTTGTGAAGCAAGTTCAGCCACATCAGCGTCTATCTTTGTGAGTTCATTTGTTACATTATTTAGTTCGTCTTTTGTAGCTCGTAAAACTTTTTGGACATTTTCTATGCGTGGTGCAAAGTCGTCAAGAGCTTTGTCAAAGCTAGAAAGTTCAACGAGTTGTTGTAAATATTTGTTCATATTTTTTCCTTAGTAGTGGGTAAATGGATTTTTAAAATCTGCTATTATAACTTCAATTTTGAGATTTTGCAAATATTTTGCCAAAGATTGCCCAAAATACCGCTCACTCTCGAAGTGTCCTATGTCTATCAAATTTAGTCCATTTTCTTTTGCTTGCAAGGCTTGGTGGTATTTTAAATCCCCAGTTAAAAATGCGTCTGCTTTTACTTCGTCTATCATATCTCCGCCGCTACCGGTGCAAACTGCTATGCTTCGGACTGTCTCTTTTGCCTTTACGCAACGCAAATTTGAAATGTTAAGTTTATCTTTTATCAAATTTGCAAGTTCGTCAAAGCTCATTTTGACCTTGCTATAAGCTAAAAATTCTTCTTTTTTGCTTATTTTAAAGCCTAAAATTTCTTTTACAAAGTATTCGTTTAGTACCGCCTTATCGTAGTTTGTATGCATAGCTATAAGACTTATGTTTTTTGCCATCATCGCTTTGATGATATGGCTTGGATAAGAGATAAAATCTAATTTTTTTAATCCTTTAAAAATCAAAGGGTGATGCGTGATAACAAGGGAATTTGCTTTGAAATTTTGTATCATTGATAATTCAAGGTCAAGACTAAGATAAATTCTTTCTACCTTGCTATCTAGATCCCCCAAAATTAGCCCAGAATTATCCCAACTTTCTTGGTCTTGAAAGGGTGCTAATTCGTCTAAAATTTTATAAATTTTTGAAATTTTTATCATTTTTCTTGGCTTTTTAGATAGCAAAGTGCACAAGACTTAGCTAGTTCGCGGATTTTTAGTATATACTCTTGTCTTTGAGTTACGCTTATGGCACCACGAGCGTCTAAGACATTGAAGGTGTGAGCCGCAAGCATACAATAATCATACGCAGGCAGTGAAATTTCAGCCTCTAAGCATGACTTGCACTCTTTAAAAGCGTTGTCAAATTGTATAAAAAGCATTTTTGTATCGGCGATTTCAAAATTGTATTTGCTCCACTCAAATTCGCCTTGTTTATGCACATCGCCATAAGTTACTATGCCGTTTTTATCGTCCCAAATGATATCATAAACATTGTCTTTGTCTTGTAGATACATAGCCAGTCGTTCAAGTCCGTAAGTAACTTCGCCACTAACGAGTTCACAAGCTATGCCGCCGACTTGTTGAAAGTAAGTAAATTGCGTTACTTCCATGCCGTCAAGCCAAACCTCCCAACCTAGTCCCCACGCACCAAGAGTAGGGCTTTCCCAGTTGTCTTCTACAAAGCGAATATCATGTTTTTTAAGGTCAAGTCCGAGTTGTTCAAGGCTTTTTAGATAGAGTTCTTGGATATTTTCAGGGCTTGGTTTGATGATGACTTGAAATTGATAGTAAGCTCCCAAGCGGTTCGGATTCTCGCCGTATCTGCCGTCTGTTGGGCGACGAGACGGTGCGACATAGGCTGCCGCCCACGGCTTAGAGCCTAGACTTCGTAAAAATGTAGCTTGGTGATAAGTCCCTGCACCCGCTGGCATATCGTAAGGCTGAACTATGATACAACCTTGTTTGTGCCAATAGTTTTGCAAGGATAAAATTATTTCTGAAAATGTCATTTTTTACCTTTTTGGCGAAATTTTTGTGAAATTTAGCCTGAAATTTAATAAAAATTTGTTTTAAACTTTGCTTTAAAACGGCAAGTGATTAAAAAAAATTATTTGCTATCACTGAAATTTTCGACAGCTTTGTTCCACATAAGTTTGTATTTTCGTTTTAGAAATTCAACTTCGTTTTGTGAAATTTTAAGCTGTTCGGTAAGCGTTTCTACCGTTTTTCTGTCCTCGTCGTAAAGCTCTTGCATAGAGTATAAAGCTTCTTTTAAAAATTTATTTTCGTTTCGCAAAGCTTCGAGAGTTTCGTCTTTGGCGTCAAGGACTTTTTCGTGCAAATTTAAGATAGTTCCTATGGTTTTTTCGACGAAACTTTCACCCGGCAAAGTCGGCGTTACCGCTACATTTGTGCCTGCTTCGGCTGGTACTACGCTCATTGTGCCTTCGTTTGCTTCTATGTAAAGTTCGCCGTCGTGAGTGCTGGTATTTAAAGCACCGCGTTCTATCATACTTTCAACCACATCACGATCAAGATGAACCAACTGGCAAAATTCGTCTATCTTTAAAAATGTTTGCATTAGCTCTCCTTAAAGTATCACTTCGACTTTTGATGAGTCTTGTCTTAGACTTTCTCGTTTTTCTTCTCGGTCTTTTTTAAGTTTTAGTTCGAGTTCGTTGTCACTAAGTGCCATTATTTGCATGGCTAAATATGCTGAATTTATCGCACCTGCTTTGCCGATAGCAAGGGTTGCAACTGGTATGGCACTTGGCATTTGCACTGTCGAATACAAGGCATCAACTCCGCTTAATGCACTGCCTCCCATTGGTATGCCTATAACTGGTTTTGTAGTGTTTGCAGCGACCGCACCAGCAAGGTGGGCTGCCATACCGGCGGCTGCTATGAAAACTTGTGCCCCTTTTTCGTCTGCTGTTTTTACATATTGGCTAGTTCTTTCTGGACTTCGGTGTGCCGAAGTAATGACAAGTTCGTATTTTACATCAAATTTTTCTAGGATTTTGGCAGCTTCGCTTACGATTTCATAATCACTCTTGCTACCCATGAGTATAGAAACAAATTTCATTATTTTGCCC
>JAILCJ010000224.1 GCA_024680445.1 Campylobacter sp. | reverse complement strand
AAGCCATTTAAACGCAAATTTGGAATTTGTTCTGGGGCTTCATGGTCTATAAGTTTTATAAAAGTTGCGCTTTTATCTTTTGGGCCGTCCATTATAAGCTGTAAAAAGCTATGCTGATCACGCGAACCAACAAGCCCTACTGGCGTCAAACCCACTCTTTTATAACCCTTGCGTTTGCCAAGACTTTCTGCCCAAAGTTGCTTATACCAGTCGTTAAAATCACAAAAAGCGTCAGAGTAGCTAAACACAACATTTATCCTTGCCTCGCGGTGCGTTGCATAATGATATGCCTTAGCTATAAGACTTCTCTCGCCCTCGTCTATATAAAGTTTTTTACACTCCAAAGCACCTTTTAAAAGTTCGCTTACATCGTATCCGCAAATGCAAAGTGGCACTAGACCTATGGCGCTTAAAACACTAAAACGACCGCCAACATTTGTTGGCATATTAAAAAATTTTATGGAATTTTCTTCGGCAAATTTTTGCAAATTTGTATCAGGATCGGTAATGATAAGAAAATTTTTACTTAAATCTTGCACCTTATAATCATCCAAAAGACACTTAAAAATCGTTATAGTTTCTATAGTTGTGCCGGATTTTGAACTAATTATAAAAAGACTTTGCTCAAAATTTATCTTTTCTTTTACCTTTTTATAGCTTATCGCATCGACATTATCAAGAAAATACAAATCCCTTTTGCAAGTTTTACCTGCAAGCATTGTTTTTATGGCTTTAACACCAAGACTACTTCCGCCAATGCCTATTAAAACAACACTTTTTATATTTTCTAGCCCTTTTTCATACTCGTAAATTTTATCTAACTCTTGCAAACCCATGTCCGGAAGGTGATAATATCCTATCTCACCACCTTCGTATTCGTCATTTATCCTTTTGGCGTAAGCATCGATAACTTCGGAACTTTCAAGGTTAAATTTGAAATTATTTTTTACCATTTTTATATTCTTTCTTATAAAAGAAATTTGTCGCTTCTATATAACCTTCTATGCTACCACAATCAAACCTGCGACCTTTAAATTTATACGCCATAACCATGCCCTCTTTGGCTTGAGTGCGAAGGGCGTCTGTGATTTGAATTTCATTATTTTTACCCGGTTTTGTACGTTCTAATATGTCAAAAATATCTGGCGTAAGTATATAACGACCTATGATAGCAAGATCGCTTGGAGCTTCTTTTGGATCTGGTTTTTCAACCATATCATCAACCATGATCAAACCATCATCTATGCTTCTACCGCTAACTACACCGTAGCTTTTAACTTGTTCTTTTGGTACTTGCATAACCGCAACTACGCTACAACGGTATCTTTCATAAACCTTCATCATTTGTGCTAGGACGCCTTCGCCTTCTTCATTTATACAAAGATCGTCAGCCAAAACTACACCAAAGGCCTCATTGCGTACGAGAGTTTCGCCCATAAGTATAGCGTGACCAAGACCACGCATCTCATTTTGACGAGTAAATGAAAAAGTACAACTGCTCATAAGCTCACGCACTTCTTTTAGTAAAGGTTCTTTAGAAGTACCCGAAATTTGATGTTCTAGCTCGTAACTTATATCAAAATAATCCTCCAAAGCTCTTTTGCCTCGACCTGTAACAAAAGCCATATTATTCATACCGGCTTCTAAGGCTTCATCAACACCGTAATGAACGAGAGGTTTAGTCAAAATAGGTAACATTTCTTTTGGTATAGATTTTGTTGCTGGTAAGAATCTTGTACCGTATCCAGCAGCGGGAAAAAGGCAAGTTTGTATCATAAAATTTCCTTAAAAAATTTTAGATAATTTTATCTTAACATGAATAAAATAGCCTTTAAACAAAGTGTTTTATGTTAAAAATTATAAAGCTATTTAATTTTATTAAAACTTTTGTTTTCTAACTTATAAATATTGTCGCAATTACTTGCTAGCTCGTTATCGTGAGTAACTAAAATCAAACTTGCTTCGTTTTGCTTGATATAGCTAACAATAGACGCCATGACTTCGTTTGCGGTTTGTTTATCGAGGTTGCCGGTAGGTTCATCTGCAAAAATAATACGTGGTTTTTTCATCATTACCCTTGCTATGCTTACCCTTTGTTGCTGTCCGCCACTAAGTTCACCAACTTTTTGTTTCATAAGCTCTGAAATTTTAAGAGATTTTAAAACATCAACATCTATGCTTTTGTTGGATAAAATGCTTGCTAGTTCGATATTTTCAAGGGCGTTAAAACCTTTGAAAAGATAGTGGGATTGAAAGATTATGCCAAAATCATTACGGCGAATTTTGATAAGCTCGTTTTCGCTAAGTTTATAAAGGGATTTGTTATCGTAAAAAACTTCGCCCAAATTTGGTTTTAAAAGTGTTGAAAGTATGTGTAGCAAGGTGCTTTTACCGCAACCGCTAACACCAAGGATAGCAGAGCTTTCGCCCTGCTTTATGCTTAAATTTACATTTTCAAAGAGCGTATAATCATACGCAAATTTGAGATTAGACGCTCTTAAAATTTCCATTATGCCATTTGTGCTGCAACTTCGGCTGCAAAATCATCGACTTTTTTCTCTAAGCCTTCGCCAAGTTCAAAGCGAACATATGAAACGATTTCGATCTTTCCGCCAAATTCTTTGCCTTTTTCGGCTATAACTTGTTCTACGGTTTTTTTATCGTCCATTACGAAAAATTGACCAAGAAGGGTTAGCCTTTGATCCAAAACTGTGTTATCAGCATAAAATCTTTCTATCTTGCCCGGCATGATTTTATCCCAAATTTTTTCAGGTTTGCCTTCGGCTTTTAGTTCTTCTTCTATGGCTTTTTTCGCTTTTGCAAGCTCTGCTTCACCGATTTGAGCACGGCTTGCGTATTCTGGGATATGGTGAAGGGTTTTACCAAGTCTTTTTAACTCTTCGTTATCTTTTTCAAGCTCGGCTTTAAGGGCGATGTACTCTTTGGCTACAAAATCTTTATCCAAATCTTTATAGCTTATAACGCTAGGTTTCATTGCGGCTGCGTGCATGCAAAGACTGCGAATAAATTCTTGTGCTTTTTTAGCTACTGCTTCATTTTCGCATTTTGCTGCTATGATAACGCCAACTCTGCCGTTTGAGTGCACATAGCCATTTACAACGCCGTTTTGTGGAGCCAAAACGCTTTCAAAGCGACGAACTACCAAATTTTCGCCGATGGTTGCGATTTGACCTTTGAAATAATCTTCAAATTTGACACCATTTATAGTGCTTGTGTTTAGTTCATCAACTGATTTTATAGCTTTTTCTTGAATATGAGCTGTTGTGTCTTTTGTGAGTGCTTGAAATTGTGGATTTCTCGCAACAAAATCTGTTTCAGAGTTTATCTCGCTTATGGTTGCCATTTTGCACTCATCACAAACAACAACGCTTACTAAACCTTCACTTGCTAGACGACTTGCTTTTTTAGCAGCCTGTCCAAGACCTTTTTCACGAAGCAAATCGATAGCTTTTTGCATATCTCCGTCTGTTTCGCTTAGGGCTTTTTTGCAGTCCATCATACCTGCTCCGCTGGTTTCGCGAAGCTCTTTTACCATTTGTGCTGTGATTTGCATTATTCATCATCTCCGTCAAAATCTTCTTCGCTCATGGCATCTGCCAAAACTTCATCTTTTTCTTCTTGTGTAGCTTTTTGGCTCTCTTCGTCGGCTGGTTGAGCGTCTTGTTCTAACAAGCTTTTGCCCTCATTGATAGCCTCTGCCATTTCTTGGCAAAATAGTTGAACAGAGCGGATAGCATCGTCATTTCCCGGGATAGGATAAGTAACAACATCTGGATCGCAGTTAGTATCTATCGGTGCAACGACAGGCATTTTTAGGCGATTTGCCTCGGCAACGGCGATTTTTTCTTTAACAGTATCGACTACAAATACCATATCAGGCAAGTTTTTCATATTTCTGATACCGCCAAGAGTTGCTAAAAGTTTTTCTTTTTTACGACGAAGCATAAGGGCTTCTTTTTTAGTTAAAAGGTTTATAGAGCCATCTTCTTCCATTTGTTCGATAACTTCAAGTTTGCGTATGCTTTGGCGAATAGTGCTGAAATTCGTCATCATACCGCCAAGCCAGCGATGATTTACATAAGGCATGCCACATTTTTCAGCGTATTCTTTGATAGCTTCAACGGCTTGTTTTTTTGTACCAACAAAAAGTATGGTTTTGCCCTCTGCTGCTGCGTCACGAACAACATTGTAAGTGTAGCGGAAATAGCGGATAGTTTTTTGTAGATCTATGATATAGATACCTTTTCTCTCGCCAAAGATGTATTTTTTCATCTTTGGGTTCCATCTGCGGGTTTGGTGTCCAAAATGTACACCGCACTCGAGTAAATCTCTCATTGTTACCATGAGTTTCTCCTTATACGGACTTTGCCGTGAAATTTAGTTTATTCCTCCGCACCCCTTAGGCAAATGCCAACTAAATTTAGGATTGATGCGTGTGAAATGAGCGGTGATTTTACTAAAATTTGACTGAAATTAAGATAAATTTTAGGATAATTATTCAAATTTGATTATTTACTTAGCTGAACATCTTCTTCGATTTTCATTAACTTTACAAAAATTTCTTCTATCTTTTCTCGTTCTTCTTGCTTTAAATTTGTAGTAGCAGTTTTTAAAAATTCGCTAAGTAAATTTTCATTTTCAAGCAAATCCACACCAAATTCTTTGGCATTTTGTATGATCTTAAAAGCCACAGGGTCGCTGGGCTTAAAATCCTCATAAGGCATGTTTTTCCTTTATCATCGCAAAGGCACAAAATCTACCCGTAACTCCGCTTTTTCGGTATGAAAATAACTCATCACTTTCAAAAGTACAGCGGCTATCAAAGCTAAATTCTTTTATGCCAAGCTCCAAAAATTCATCTTTTAAAGCGGCGTTTATATCAAAATTTTTGCCTATTTTATAGCGGTTAAATTCGCCAAGATCTAACTCGCCTATTTCATAATTTCTTGCCTTTATATTTGCCCCAACAAAGGCTTTTATGTCCCTGCACGCAAATTTTTCTCTCATCAAATTTACACCCTTTGTGCAAATTTTACTTATCACACCGGCTCGTCCAGCGTGTAAAACGGCTACAAGCTTTACTTTTTCATCTATGAGTATAACAGGCGAACAGTCCGCAACCAAAACACAAATTCCAAGTCCGCCAATCTTGCTTATAACGCCGTCGCACTCGCCAAGCTCTTCGTTTTCATCTTCTAAAATTTTTACTATATTTGAGTGAATTTGACGCATAAATTTGAGTTTTTTCGCACCGATTTTTTGCCTAAAAATTTCACGATTTTGCAAAACTTTTTGTATATCATCACCGACATGGTCTGCCAAATTTAAACTTTCAAATTTGCCCTGACTAAGTCCGCCAAAACGATTGCTAAAACCAGCTAAAATATCGGAATTTTCAAAAACTATGTCTAAATTTTTCATCAGTACAAACTCGCTATATGTTGTGCTTCGTCCCACGATAAAGGCCTTTGCTCGTTTTTAAAACCAAACTGCCTTGCCACATAACGAGCTAACAAATCGCTTTCTATATTTACAAGCCTGCCGACTTTATATTCACAAAAAAGAGTTTGCGTAAATGTGATAGGTATAATAGTTAGCCTTATGGCCTCTGGTAAAACTTCATTTATCGTAAGGCTTACGCCGTCTATGCAAACACTGCCTTTATCAGCCATCAAAGGCATGATTTTTTTCGGAAGTTTTATAAAAAAATCCACTCCATTTTCTTTGCGTGAAATTTGATAAATTTCTCCGATAGCGTCTATATGACCTTGCACCAAATGCCCGTCTATTCGCTCGCCTAATTTCATAGCCGGTTCTATATGTACCCTAGCTTTTAAATTTTGTGTTGCGATTTTAGCCCTAGTTTCGGCACTTAACTCTACACTAAAAGCATCTGAAAAAATTTGAGTTACGCTCAAACACGCACCATTTACCGCTATGCTATCGCCTAAATTTGGTCGATAATTTGCTTTTAAAACAAGGGTATTGTTTGAATAAGATTTGACATTTGCGATTTCTCTGATAAGTCCGTTAAACATCATTTCACCTTAAATTTTAATGTCAAATAATAGCCTAAATGGCTTAATTTTATTTTAATGCAAAATTTTTAAAATTTTTGTTACAATTACAAAACTTTGTTAAAGGACTTGCCCATGAAAATGCGTAAAATTTTAAGCCTTATCTTTGTTGTGATTTTTTTCGTTGGTTGCTTTGCAAGCACGACAAAATCAGGTCTTGTTGGCGTTGATAGCAAACAATTAATGCTAGTTTCCCAAGAAAGTATGGACGAAACTTCAAAACTTTCTTATGCCAAAGTCGTTGCCCAATCCAAAAACAAAGGCACTCTAAATACCGATCCTGTCCTTACAAAACGAGTAAGAGCTATCTCAAAAAGACTTATCGCACAAGTCGGTGCATTTAGAGATGACGCACTTAAATGGAACTGGCAAGTCAATGTCGTAAATGAAAATGTTCTTAATGCATGGTGTATGCCGGGCGGTAGAATCGTCGTTTATAGCGGTATCATCAAACAATTAAACCTTACTGACGGGGAAATAGCCGCCGTAGTCGGACACGAGATCGCACACGCTTTAAGAGAACATAGCCGCGAACAAGCTAGCACAGAACAACTTAAAACCATCGGTGTTATCGCTGCTTCTGCTGCAACAGGCGTGGATGCTAATGCTATAAATACCCTTGCCGTTTATGGCATAAGTCTACCTTTTTCTAGATCTCACGAAACAGAAGCCGATCGCATAGGAACAGAACTTATGGCAAGAGCTGGATATAATCCAAACGAAGCCATAAATGTATGGATAAAAATGAATAAAGTTTCAGGTGGCAAAACACCAGAATTTCTTAGCACTCACCCTTCAAATGAAAGTCGTATACAAGATTTGCAACAAATATCACAAATCGTTATGCCACTTTATCTAGCTTCAAAAAATAAATAAAATCAACAAAATTTCTTAGCTTTTTTGGCTAAGAAATTTTGTAAAATTTAGTCTTTGATTCCTCTTTCTCTGCCAAATTTTAGTATCTTTTCTCTTAAATCCTCCGGAAAATGCTCTCTATAAATGGCTGGTATGGTTGGATTTAGTTTTTTGTCTAATTTACCAGAGTTAAAGAGTTCTTTTAGCTGTTCTGGGGTGAAATAATAT
>JAILCJ010000223.1 GCA_024680445.1 Campylobacter sp. | reverse complement strand
AATTTGATTTGTGTTTGGCTACCCTGTGGATTTTTTCTTTTATCAAATTTGATTTTAAATTTATCAAATTTGACTTTGAAATTATCAAATTTGGTTTGTGTTTAGTTACTCTGTGGATTTTTTCTTTTATCAAATTTGGTTTTAAATTTATCAAATTTGACTTTGAAATTATCAAATTTGATTTGTGTTTAGCTACTCTGTGGATTTTTTCTTTTATCAAATTTGACGTGAAATTTTGGCAAATTTTGCCTTTGTGGCTTTTGCTAAATCCTTTGGATCTAAGCAAAGTTGTTTGCCCCTTACTCCAGCGGAGACAAAAATCTTATCTTGCTTTAATGCAAGTTCGTCTATAAAGGTTGCAAACGCTTTTTTCATCGCAAGTGGTGAGCAACCGCCTCTTATATAACCTGTTGTTTTTTCAAGGGATTTTAAAGGTAAAAGTTCGCATTTTTTGTGTCCGCTAACACTTGCAAGTGCCTTTAAATCAAGCTCCAAATCCCCTTGTATGCAAGCAACTACAAATTCTCGTGGCAAAACTTCGCAAACTATGGTTTTATAAATTTTGCTTATATCTTGCTTACATGTAAGGGCTACATGCACGGCACTAAGGTCGTTTTCATCAACTTCGTATTCGAAAATTTCGTATGAAATTCCAAGTGCGTCTAAAATTCTTGCAGCGTTAGTTTTGCTTTTTTCTTTTTTACTCATTTTTACTTCTTTATCAAATTTGATTTAAATTTAGCTATCAAATTTGAAAAATTTATCAAATTTGATAATAAAATTTGCGTTTTTATAAAATTTAAAAAATCCGCAGGGTGGCTAAAATACGCAAATTTAAAAGACTAATCTTGCGATTTTTGGCTTATCAAAACGCCCTCGATTAGTTTTTTTATATCGCCGTCAAGTATGGCATCGGTTTGCGTAAATGCTTCACCAGAGCGATTGTCTTTGACTTGCTGATAAGGAAAAAGCACATACGAACGTATCTGATAACCCCAGCCGATATCGCTTTTTTCGACATTATCGCTAGCTTCTTTTTGTTTAGAAAGTTCAAGTTCATAAAGGCGAGATTTTAGCATTTTCATAGCCGTTGCCTTGTTTTGATGCTGGCTTCTGTCATTTTGGCACTGAACGACTATGCCCGTTGGTGTGTGGGTTATGCGAACGGCACTTTCTGTTTTATTGATGTGCTGACCGCCTGCACCGCTGGCACGATAAGTGTCGATTTTAAGGTCTTTTTCTTCGATTTGTATTTGTATATCGTCATCTATTTCTGGACTAACCATAACGCTAGAAAAACTCGTGTGTCTGCGTCCAGCACTATCAAAAGGGCTTCGTCTTACCAGTCTATGCACGCCATTTTCGGCTTTTAAATAGCCATAGGCATTTTCGCCCTTAACTATAAAACTTACATCTTTAAGTCCTGCCTCTTCGCCTTCTTGAAAATCAAGCGTTTCGACCTTAAAACCTTCTCTTTCGCAAAATCTTAAATACATGCGATAAAGCATGCTTGCCCAGTCATTACTTTCGGTGCCACCGGCTCCGGGGTGAATACTGACTATGGCGTTTTTGTTATCATCTTCGCCGCTAAGCATCATTGAAATTTCAAGAGTTGTGATCTTATCTTGTAAAATTTCGGCGTCATCAAATAGCGAATTTAATGTTTCTTCGTCGTTTTCGGCGTTTGCGAGTTCATAAAGTTCTTTTGCGTCGTCTATGGCGTTTTTGGCAGTTTGAAATTTTTCAAGCATAGCCGAAATTCTGGTTTTTTCTTTGCCTACATTTGCGACTTTTTGTACATCGCTCCAAAAATTTTCGTCTTGTTCGTCTTGTTCGATTTGTTTAAGTCTGGCTTTTATCTCGTCTGGTTTTATGATAGCACAGATATTTAAAACCTTGGTGTTTAATGCTTTTAAAAGTTCGTTGTATTCGTATGAGTCCAAGAAATGTCCTTAAAATTTTTGGCAGATTTTATCTAAAAAAACCTTAGTTTTAAAATTTTTTGGTAAAATGAGCGATTAAAAATTTTAAAACAAAGAGAAATACTATGGAAATTTTAAGAAGCGTAGACGAATTAAAGCAATTCGTTAGCACAAAGAAGTGCGATATCGGCTTTGTGCCAACTATGGGGGCACTTCACAATGGGCATTTAAGCCTTATTAAACAATGTGTGGTCGAAAACGAAGTAAGTATAGTTTCGACTTTTGTAAATCCAGCACAGTTTTTGCCCGGCGAGGATTTGGATAAATATCCAAAACAAGAAGCAAGTGACATTAAACTTTGCGAACTAGCAGGTGTAAGTGCGATTTTTATCCCGAGTGCCGATGAGATGTATCCAAGCGACGAAGAAGCTTGTGTAGTGGCACCAAAACGTCTTGCTAGCATACTAGAAGGCAAAACAAGACCTGGACATTTTGACGGAGTTTTGCGAGTTTTATGCAAACTTTTTCATCTTACAAAGGCAAAAAAAGTTTATATGGGTAAAAAGGACGCTCAACAACTCGTTATCGTTCAAGATATGGTTGAAACTTTGTTTTTTGATACTCAAATCATAGCTTGTGATATCGTTAGAGAAAGCGACGGTTTGGCACTTTCATCACGCAATGCCTATCTTAGCGAAGAAGACAAATGCAACGCCATACGCCTCTCACGCTCACTTATAAAGGCTTCAAATCTTATAAAAACTGGCGAATTAGATGTAAATATCATAAAAACCGCCATGGCTCAAACGCTTGAAGGTTTGCAAATTGATTATGTCGCCATAGTCGATAGAAAATTTAATGAACTTTCAAAGGTAGAACTTGGCGATACTATTATTTTAGTCGCTGCTTATGTCGGCAAAACTCGTCTTATAGACAATCAATGGCTTTAAAAGTGGGCAAACTTCATTTAGTCTCGCTAGGTTGCAATAAAAATCTTGTCGATAGCGAGATCATGCTTGGCAGACTTTCAAATTTCACACTCACAAATGATGCGAGCGAGGCGGACGTCATCATAGTAAACACCTGTGGCTTTATCGCCTCAGCAAAACAAGAAAGCATAAGAACCATACTCGAACTTGCAGACATTAAAAAAAGTGGATCAACGCTTGTAGTTACTGGCTGTTTGATGCAAAGATATCGTGATGAACTTATGCAAGAGTTGCCAGAAGTAGACCTTTTCACCGGCGTTGGTGATTATGATAAAATCGATGAAATTTTGCTAAAAAAACAAAATCTTTTTAGCCCAGAAGTTTATCTACAAAGCAATGAAGAACGCGTTATAACAGGCTCAAACTATCATGCTTATATAAAAATTTCAGAAGGTTGCAATCAAAAATGCAGTTTTTGTGCTATCCCAAATTTCCGTGGCAAACTCAAATCCCGTCCGCTAAATTTTATAGTCGATGAAGTAAAAAACCTCGTTGAAAAAGGTTTTTATGATTTTAGTTTTTTGTCGCAAGATAGCAGTTCATGGATGCGTGATTATGGCGTTAGTGACGGACTTATACAACTCATAGACGCCATAGAAAAGATACAAGGGGTAAAATCTGCAAGAATTTTATATCTTTATCCAAGCACAACGACAAAAAGGCTTATCGAGCGAATAATTAGCTCAAAAGTTTTTCATAATTATTTTGATATGCCTATTCAGCATATAAGCGATAGGATGCTTAAAATCATGAAGCGAGGCAGTGGCGAGGCAAAACTAAAAGAGCTTTTAAGCTTGATGAGATCTGCACCAAATTCCTTTTTAAGAACAGGCGTGATAGTGGGGCACCCGGGCGAAAGTGAAGAGGATTTTGAAAAATTATGCGAATTTTTAAGCTCTTTTAATTTCGATAGAATCTCGGCATTTGCTTATTCACGCGAAGAAGATACGGCGGCGTTTGACATGGAGCAAGTCGGAGTAAAAATCATCTCAAAACGACTTAGCAAAATAGAAAAAATCATAAAAAAATCTATAAAAGCAAGTTTTGATGCCTGTGTCGGACGCGATATCATAGTAAGCATAGAAGGCGAAAGTAGCGAAGGCGAAATGTTTTATGGTGCAAAAATGGATATCTGGGACAAGGATATAGACGGCGAAGTTTTGATAAACGAAAGTGATATAAAAAGGCTTCATGTCGGCGGTAGATATCATTGTGAGGTGCTTGATAGCCTTGAAAACAAACTAATAGCAAAACTTACAAAAAAGGCATGAAAAATGTTGTTTTTGCTTATCAAATTTGATTTTTTAAAAAGGCGATTTTTGTGATAGTTTTGCCTAAAATTTGCCTTGAAAAATTAACTTCATCAAAAAATCTCTTGGCATTTTCGCATGGCACCGATAGCACGGCACTTTTTTATATTTTGCAAGCAAACAATATCAAATTTGATATTGTGATGATGGATTATAACCTTAGAGCCCAAAGTAAGGACGAAGTTGCGGCGGCTACGAAGTTAGCAAAGAAATTTAACAAAGAAATTTATCTAAAATCCGTTTTTTTAAATCACTCAAATTTTGAAGCAAATGCAAGACAGGCAAGGTATGAATTTTTTGCCGAAATTTGCCAAAAATATGGATATGAAAATTTGATTTTGGCTCATCA
>JAILCJ010000128.1 GCA_024680445.1 Campylobacter sp. | reverse complement strand
TTCATCAAATTTGATTTATAAATTTAAACATTGAAATATCAAATTTGATAAAAAAACAACGATAAAATATCAAATTTGATAAAAAATTTACCAAAAGCAAAAAACATCAAAGTCTTGCAAAAAAATTGCAAGACTGATTAGTTAATTTTAAAGTCCAAATTCTGCAAAATCAAACACAACTTTGCCATTTTTCAAGGTCTTAACGCAAGCGCCTTGAAGTCTTTTGCCAAAAAGCGGTGAGTTTATAGATTTTGAGCGGTTGATTTTTTCGTCATAAACATAGCTAATGTCAGGGTCGATAATAGCGATATCAGCGAGCATTCCAGCGGCTATTTTGCCTTTATTTGCAAGACGCAAAAGTTTGGCTGGATTTGCCGAGCATAAAGCCGACATTTTTTCAAGACTTATAACGCCCTCGCTAACGAGTTTTAAGGTCAAAGGCACAAGGGTTTGAAGTCCCAAAATTCCAAAAGGTGCTCTGTCAAATTCAACTATTTTTTCATCGCTATGGTGCGGAGCGTGATCTGTTGCGATAACATCTATAAGTCCGCTTTTTAGGGCATCTCGAACGGCTTTTACATCGCTTATCTCACGAAGTGGAGGGGACATTTTGAAATTTGTATCGTAAGCATTTTTTAGCAATTCTTCGTCGCTAAAAGTGAAGTGATGCGGAGTTGCCTCACAAGTAATATTTATGCCGTCACGTTTTGCCATTTCTATGATTTTTAGCGAATACGCCGAACTAACGTGAGCTATATGTATGTGTCCGCCTGTTAGTTTTGCAAGCAACATATCGCGACTGACGGCGATTTCTTCTTTTTCTCTTGCCATGCCACGAAGTCCTAGCACAGCCGAAACCTTGCCCTCGTGCATGACTCCGCTTCTGCAAAGTGAACAATCCTCCGAGTGGCTTATGCAAAAACTGCCAAACATTTTTGAGTATTCAAGTGCGGCACGCATAACGCTAGAATCGCTTACTGGCAAGCCGTCATCGCTAAATGCAACAGCCCCAGCACTAAGCAAATCGCCCATTTCTGTAAGCTCCTTGCCATTTTGACTTTTTGTTATGGCAGCTATTGGCAAAAGGTCTATCAAACCGCACTCTTTTGCCTTTTTTATCATGGCACGAGTTATGCTGGCGTTGTCGTTTACAGGCTTGGTATTTGCCATAGGCAAACAAGTCGTAACTCCGCTTGCAACGGCGGTTTGTGAGCCTGATATAACATCGTCTTTGTATTCAAAACCCGGATCTCTAAAATGCACATGCATATCGATCAAACCTGGGAAAATAAATTTTTTCGTTGCGTCTATCACTAGATCAACATCAGGCTCGGATTGTGTGATTTGTGAGATATTTTCGCCCTCTATCAACAAATTTGCTCTTAAAGTTTCATCAGAATTTACGATAATGCCGTTTTTTATGAGAGTTTTCATTATAAACTCCTATTTTTTAGTATGGTATTTAGTATCGCCATCCTTATGGCAACACCATTTTCAACTTGATTTAAAATCACGGAATTTTTGCAATCCGCCACATCGGAATTTAACTCCACCCCACGATTTATAGGGCCGGGGTGCAAAATGATAGCGTCCGGTTTTGCCAAAGAGATACGAGCCTTATTAAGTCCAAAAAATCTCGAATACTCCCTAGAACTTGGAAAAGCCACATCGGCGTCCCCTCTTTCAAGTTGGATACGAAGCATGATAATAACATCTACGCCCTCGACCGCCTCCTCCATGCTTTTGGCGATATCACAACCAAAAACCTCGGCGTCTTTTGGCATCATCATAGTAGGCGCAAAAAGGCGAACCTTCATACCGAGTTTTTTCATCGCCCATATATTTGACCTTGCCACTCTGCTTCGTGATATATCGCCTATGATAGCGACATTTGTCGAATTATCAAGTCTTTTGCCGTATTCACGCAAAGTAAAAAGATCGAGCAAGGCTTGGCTAGGGTGTTCGTTCATGCCATCTCCGGCATTTACTATGCTTGCGTCTGTGTGCTTGCTAGCAAAGATAGCAGCTCCGGAGCATTGATGACGAAGCACGATGATATCGCTTTTCATGGCGTTTAGGTTATTCATGGTATCAACCAAGGTTTCACCTTTATTTACGCTAGAAATCGAAGGTGAAAAGTTTATCGCATCTGCTCCTAGTCTTTTTGCGGCTATCTCAAAACTTGTGCGAGTTCTAGTCGAATTTTCGTAAAAGGCGTTAATGGTGGTTTTGCCACGTAGATGATCGCTCTTTTTTAGTTCGCTTAAATTTAATGCCTTAAATTCCTTTGCGGCGTCCAAAAAATACAAAATTTCATCAACATTAAGATCTATCAAACCGGTTAAATGTTTTCTTGTGTAGCTCATTTTAGTCCTAAACTTACTTTGCAAATAATTTTGAGTGATGTTTTTTCATATACTCAACTATTTCTATAACCTCATCAACGCCCTCGCTTTGGGAATTTTCAAGGGCATCATCTATACTTTCTACATAAACTTGTGCCGCTTCTTCGAGCTTGTTTTTACTCACACCAGCATAGTAAAGCATGGCTTCAAGCACCATGCTAAGCTCGTAACTTAGCTCATCTACACTCACATCATCTTCTCTCATATATCCTCCTCTTGTGTTTTTCTTTTTATCAAATCAACAACTTGTGCCTTTATGCTATCATAATTATAACCGTCTTTAAATCCCGCAAACAAACCACCGCTTGCATTTACATGTCCGCCTCCGCCGACTAAGTGTTTAGCCATGGCACTAACATCTACCTTGTCATTTGAGCGAAAAGAAAGAGTTTTTTTACTTGTTATATTTATGAAAAAATCGCAATGCGGATTTGCCACCAAAAAATCGTTTGCAACAACAGAAATTCCTTCGATATTGTAAGTCAAAATTCCTTTGTAATCTTTATAAAATATCTCATATTTTTCAAAATTTGCACTTAAAATTTTAAGCAAATATCTAGAAACCAAGTTGCTTAAAGTTTCGTCCTCGTCTTGCCTAAAAAAATCTTTTTTTATGCTATGAATCGCCGCATCAAGTCCGATATAGTCGTTTTTATCGTTAAAATACTCACTAGCTCTACTCAACAAATAAGCTATATATGCGTTGCTTTCTTCTTTAAACATGACTCTATTTAGCTCTTTTGCACTAGAAACCAAAAACTGACCGACCTTACCCATCTCCATATTTTCATCTTCGCTTAGCCAAATATCAACAGCATTTACGACCTTGCAAAATTTTTCTAGTTTTTCATCTTTGCCATAAATTTCTGAAAAAAATTCATAAGTTATCATGGTAGCACAACGCGAAATATCTAAATAATACCAGTCATAATTACTAGCACACTCTGCCCCTGTCGCATGGTGATCGAGCAAGAAAAGTTTTGCATTTTTATCAAGCAAAGCAGAGCTAAAAAGCTCACATTGAAGCGGTGTCAAATTTAAATCCGTTATCAAAACTATGCTTTCTTCACCGTCAAGCAAAGATAAAATTTCATCAAATTTTTCGTCTATTTCTCTGCCGTAATTCGCATTAAAAAAACTTATGTTTTTAAAATAATGATTCGTTACGAACTGTGCTCCATATCCGTCAAAATCGATATGAGAGAGATGATAAATTTTCATTTTTTTCCTTTTACAAATTTTCTATATTTATAACACCAAGGGTTTCAAAAGTCGTGCTAGGCGAAATTTCGGCAAAGCTTAAAATCACGGCGTCTATACTAAAATTCGCACAAATATCGGCTATAAATTTACGCAAACTAGGTTCAACGCAAATGATAAGTGGCCCCATTTGGCTGATAGGCTTAGCATCAACTTGTGCTCTAAGTGCCGAAACTATGGCAGAAGTTTGATTTATACTTATCATCAAATGATACGCTCCGTCTTTATATTGCACGGCTTCGAGCAATTTTTGCTGAACCGCCGTGTCAAGGATATAAAAATTAAGTTCGCCTTTTTCATTGACATAAAGCGAGGTTATGGTTCTAGCAAGAGAGGCACGAACATGTTCTATTATCATATCAAGATTCTTGCTAACCTCGGCTATATCGGTGATAGCTTCAAGTATAGATATAAGATCCTTGATAGGGATAGAGTTTTTAAGCAAGGCTTTTAGCACCTTTTTAACAAGTCCGATATTTGCAACACGCATGGCGTCTTCGACTATAACTGGATACTCGCCTTTTAATTTATCAAGTAAATTTTGTGTTTCTTGACTGGTTAAAATTTCATGGGCGTTTCTCTTGACAAGTTCGCTTATGTGTGTGCTTATTACCGAGGCTGGATCGACTATGGTATAGCCTGAAAGTATGGCGTCTTCTTTTATGGAGGCATTTATCCAAAAAGCGTCAAGTCCAAAGGCTGGTTCTTTTGTTGGTATGCCGTCTATCTCGTCGCTTACCAAACCGCTATCCATTGCCAAAAATTTATCTGCATAAATTTCGCCTTGACCTATGACTATGCCTTTTAATTTAAAGCGATATTCGTTTGGCGGTAGGCTAAGATTGTCACGGATACGAATTTGAGGCATCAAAAAGCCAAGCATGGTAGCGATGTTTCGCCTTATGGCTCGTATACGCTCTGTCAAATCGCTTTCTGCAAGTTTGATTAGTCCGTAGCCGATTTCTAGCTCCAAAAATTCCGGACGCAAAATATCGTTTATCTTTTTTTCTTCTTCTTTGATGATCTCTTCTTTGCTTTTTTTGCTTACTTTTTGAGCTGGGGCTCCGGGTTGAGCGGCACCACCTTGCGGAGAAGTGGTAGTTTTTGGCTTAGTATCAAAGATATTGCCGTCCTTGCTGTATTTAACAACATAAGCCAAAGACAAAAAGATAAAGGCTATAAAACCAAGTGAAAAAGTCGGCAAACCCGGCACCATGGCAAACATAAAGATGATAAATCCCACTATAAAAAGCGTTTTATAATCGCCCAAAAGTTGATTTACAGCACCCTCGGCAAAGTTTGCGTCATCTTCTTTACTAGCACGAGTTATGATGATAGCGGTTGCAGTAGAGGTAACAAGGGCTGGAATTTGACTTACCAAACCATCGCCTATGGTTAATATCGTATAGTAACTTGCCGAAGTCGCCATATCCAAATCATGCTGAAAAGAACCGATAGCAAAACCGCCTAAAATATTTATGATAGTAATGATGATACCAGCGACAGCATCGCCTTTGATAAATTTAGACGAACCGTCCATAGCACCATAAAAATTTGCTTCTGAAATGATGGCTTCGCGTCTGGTTCTAGCTGTTTTTTCATCTATCAAACCAGCGTTTAAGTCCGCATCTATCGCCATTTGCTTACCAGGCATAGAATCAAGAGTAAAACGAGCTTGAACTTCTGAAACACGAGTTGAACCCTTAGTTACAACCATAAAATTTATAAGCACCAAGATACAAAAAACTATGATACCTATAACAAAATTTCCCCCCACAACAAAGGCACCAAAACTTGCGATTATATCGCTAACGGCTTCTGGGCCGTTGTGTCCTTCGGTTAAAATCATACGAGTAGTTGCGATATTTAACGAAAGGCGAAAAAGAGTAATGATGAGTATAAGAGTCGGAAAAGTGCTTAGATCTGTTGGTTTTGGCACATAAATAGATATCAAAATGATAAGCACCGATATAGAGATAGAAAGTGCCAAAAAAAAGTCTAAAACTGCACTTGGCAAAGGCACGATGATGATGAAAAGTATCGCCAAAATAACGCCAACGACGCTTAGTCCTTTGAAGCGATTTAGCTTATTTATATATTTTAGTGCCGGAAAAACCAGAGTGCTGATAGTATTTTTTGCCATTATTTTTCGTTCATAATATCTGCAAGAGAGATGTTTTCAAGAGTTTCATCAACTTTTTGTTGAAGCCTGTTAAAGATAGACCATATCTGACAGCTAGCCGCCTTGTTGCTAGGGCAATCATTTTGCGAACTTGAACACTCAAAAACGCTAGTCGGACGCTTTTCAACGCTTTCTATGATAGCTTTAACGCTGATATTTTTTGCCTCGTCGCCCATGGTAAAACCGCCATTTGCACCTTTATAGGATTTTAAAATTTTATCTTTTGCTAAACTTTGTAAAATTTTTGCTAAAAAACTTTTTGAAATTTTAAGCTCGTTTGACATAGTATCGACATCGACAGCTTCGCTTTTTTGTGAGATATAAATAAGCGAAATCAATGCGTATTCACTTGCTTTTGTAAAAAGCACAACAGCTCCTTAGAAAATATTAAAATCACTTATTGTATAAAAATTTTTCTGCATTTTCCATTAAGTTTATAAAAATTTTGCTTTTAGCTTTTTTTATGTTTATTTTGCTATAATCCGAAATTTCAAAATAAATCTACCAATCAGGAGGTCTAAAATGGCTTTGGATTCGGCTAAAAAAGCTCAAATAGTTGCGAAATTCGCTAGAAAAGAAGGTGATACAGGTTCACCAGAGGTACAAATCGCTCTTTTAACAGAGAGAATTTCTTATCTTACTGAACACCTAAAAGTATTTAAAAAAGACTTTTCATCAAGACTTGGTCTTTTAAAACTCGTTGGTCAAAGAAAAAGACTAATGAAATACTACAAAAAGAACAATTACGCTGGTTATATCAAGTTGATTTCTGAACTTGGCATAAGAGATAAATAATCCACAAAAGGGGCATTTAGCCCCTATTTTTCACAAATTTTACCCCTTTGCTTACAACTAAAATTATTAACTTTGTTTTAAATTTTAAACTTAAACTAAAATTTTTACTTAAAAAAATATAAAATGCTGATAAAATCCATTTGTTGATAAAATTTATTAAAAGGATAAAAAATGAGTGGGTTAAAAATGAGCCTAAGCGTAAAGGTTTCTATCGGGGTTATCATTACATGCCTCGTATGTTTGGCAATATTTGGTCTTGTGCAAATTAACTCACTTAGAACGCTAGAACAAAAAGCAAGTTTGGACGAATACAAAATAAATTTGCAAAGTGTTCAAGCCATGCTAAATTCCTACATTGGCGAAAAACAAAGTGCCATAAATCATTTACGAGATCAAATTTCAAAAGAACTTGACGATGAAATAGCTATCGCAAATGATTTGAAACTTTCAGAAAGCACAGGGAATTTCAACCTTTTATACTTCGGACGCGAAGATAACGGCAGAATGATGCGAAGCAATGGCAACCATGTTTATCCAGCAAGCGGTTATGATCCACGTTCGAGAAGTTGGTTTAAACTTGCCAAAGAAGCCAAAAAAGATATAGTTTTAAGCTCCGCTTGGATGCAAGCTAGCAAGAAAATTCCAGTTTTTGGTTTTAGTGCACCCATCATAGAAAACGGAAGTTTAATCGGTGTAGTTTCAGGCGATATCGCCCTAGCTCCATTAAATGAATACCTAAACAGCATACAAAAACAAGCCTCTTACGATATCTTTGCGATAGATCCGAAAAAAAATATAGTCATCAGCAAGGATAAAAATTCCCTTTTTAAACAAAACGAAATTTCAAAACTTCTTTCAAATTTAGGCAAAAACAGCAATGAATTTATAGAATTTAAGCACGACAATAGCCAAAAACTAGCCATTTGTAGCATAAATTCTGTTAGTTCATGGCAAGTTTGCGTGGTAAATGACAAAGATGTGATTTACGAAAATGTCGGCAAGATAACAAATTTACTCGTGATATCTCTTTTGTTTTTAGCCCTTGTTTTGATAGGGATGAGTTATTTTATAGTTTATAAACTCGTAAGTCCAGTCGCCATGATAAAAACTTCTTTGCTTGATTTTTTCGACTATCTAAATCACAAAAACGATAATATTTCACCTATAAAGCTTAACACAAATGACGAACTAGGCGAAGTCGCCAAGGCTTTTAACGAAAACATCAAACACACCGCCATAAATTTACAAAAAGACGAAGAGCTTATAAAACAAACCACAAACGCCCTAAACAAAGCCAAAATGGGCGATTTTAGTAGCACTTTAACCCTAAATGGTGCTAGCAAAAGCATAAACGACTTGGCACTTTATCTATCAGGCACGCTTAGCGAACTAGACGCAAATTTCGGGCAAATAACAAAGGCTTTGAAAATTTACGCACAAGATGATTTCACTCACAGCATACACGATACAAACTCACAAGGCACTTTCAAGCTGGTAAATGACGAACTCAACGGACTTGGTAGCTATATAAGACAAATGCTTCAAAACTCAAACAAGATAGCCACCACCCTAAAAGACCGAAGTAGTGAGCTTGAAAACATTATCAACGAACTAAACAAATCGCAAAATGTCCAAAACGAAGCCATGACAAAAACCTCAAATCAAATTCAACTCATACACGAAAGCATAAATCAAATTGACGCCAAAACCAACGAGCTTGGCAAACAAAGCGAGGACATAAAAGGCATACTTGATATGATAGCAAATATCGCCGAACAAACGAATCTCTTAGCCCTAAATGCAGCCATCGAAGCGGCAAGGGCTGGCGAACACGGCAGAGGTTTTGCGGTAGTTGCCGATGAAGTGCGAAATTTGGCTGAAAAAACCCAAAAAAGCCTCGGCGAGATCGAAGCAAACATTAACCTTTTGGCTCAAAGTGCCGCAGATGTGTCAAATGCCGTATCTATGCAAGCCCAAAGCATGAACGAGATCAGTCAAAGCCTTTCACAAATGCAAACTTTAAGCACAAAAAATAGCGAAAATGTCGCATTTTGTGCAGATATCTCACAAGAAGTCGCCTCACTTTCTAGCGATATGCTAAACGAAAGTGGCACGAAAAAATTCTAAACTCTTTTAAAAAGCGATAAAGCCAAGATTTACTTTTTGGCTTTATCAAATTTGATTTATGTTTTAGCCACTCTGTGGATTTTTTGTTTTATCAAATTTGGTTTTTTAATTTATCAAATTTGATATTTTAATTTGCTTTTTTGCTTTATCAAATTTGATGAGTGAATTTATCAAATTTAGTTTTAAAAACTATC
>JAILCJ010000118.1 GCA_024680445.1 Campylobacter sp. | reverse complement strand
GTTATAATTTTAAACTAAAGGTTGTATTATGAAAAAAATTTTATTTTTTGCTATTTTGGCAAGTTTTGTTTTTGGTGATGAAAGCCTATTTATCGGTGCTGGTGGTGGATTTAAAAAACCGGTTTCAGCCATAGTACAAAATCTCGAAAAAGGCGGAGTAAAAGTCGAGGCAAGTTACGCTCATCTAGCACAGCTTGTAGCCATGGCAAAACAAGGCGACATGGCTCTTATTGTGGGCGATGAGGATTTTTTGCGAAAAAGCGATTTAAAGATTTTAGGATACGAAAAAATCGGCTCTGCCAAACTAGCCTTTGTCACGCCAAAGGGCAAAAGTATCAAAAATATAAACGAAATCACCAAATTTGAGCGTATCGCAATGCCGGACGCTAAAAAGGCGATTTATGGCATACGAGCAAAAGAATTTTTGCAAAATGCCAAACTAGCGGACAAAGTAGGCGAAAAACTCATGGTCTTAAACGGAGTGCCACAAGTCGTAGCTCATGTGCTAAATGGCGATGTGGACGGCGGATTTATCAATTCTAGCGAGGTTTTGGCTCATTTGGATGAGTTTGGCTCGGTGATTTGGGTTGATGAAAAAATGTATAGCCCAGCAATCATCAGTGTGGCTAAACTTGAAAAATGCGAAAACAACGAGCTTTGCGAGAAAGTTTTAAAAGAGCTAAAAAGCGAAAATTCGCAAAAAATATTTAAAAAATTTGGTTTAGAATAGGGCGTTTCATGGGTTTTGGCAGTTTTGAAGAGTTTTCGTGGCTGATATCGCCCTTGCTTTTGAGTGCCAAAACCTTGTTTTTTAGCTTTTTGCTTTTTATTACGTTTGGGCTATTTTTGGCGTATTTTTTGGCATTTTATAAGGGCAAAATCAAAGCCATTTTACAAGCCCTAACTCTTTTGCCTTTGATTTTTCCGCCCATTGCGACTGGCTTTTTGCTCTTATATTTTTTGGGTCGCAACGGCTTTTTGGGGCGAAATTTTGGGCTAGATATAGTTTTTAGCTTCAAAGCCTTGGTGATAGCGTCCTTTTTGGCTGGCTTGCCACTTTTTGTAAAGCCCATACAAACGGCATTTGAAAACTATCCAAAAAGCCTAATCGAAGCAGGTTTTAGCCTTGGCAAATCCAAATTTGAAGTGGCGATTTTCGTGCTAATACCAGGCACCATAAAAAATATCATTTCAGCCCTTATTTTGGCTCTTTCAAGAGGACTTGGCGAGGTCGGAATCACCCTAATGCTAGGCGGAAATATAGAGGGCAAAACAGATACCATTTCACTTGCGATTTACAATAGCGTTTATAACGGCGAAAACGAAAAGGCCTTGATTTTAAGCCTAATTTTGGTGGTTTTGAGCTTTTTTATGTTTAGAGTTTTGACTTTGTTAAAAGTTTGAGTTTTTATACAAAGGGCATTTTAAAATGCTTGTTAAAAAATCGTATTTGATAGTTTGCAAATTTAAGATAAAATTTCACAATATTCCATCGTTTTTTTAAAATTTTTGCTTTTAAGCTCGGCTATTTTTGCTAAAAAGTTTAAAAATTTAAAAGATTTTTTTAAAGCAAAGCATAAAAATTCGCAAAATTTAGCTATTTTTCGCTAAATTTCATCTTTTATATAAAAATTTTAAGGATAATAATTGCAAAGTTTAGCCAAATATCTGCTTTTTAAATATTTGAGATTTGACAAAAGCCAACCCTTTATCACTCTAAGTGCCGTTCTTGCCTTTCTTGGCGTGAGTATCGGACTTATGGTGCTTATAATAGCAATGGCGATAATGAACGGATTCGATAAAGAATTTGAGCGAAAACTTTTTACCATGAACTACCCTATAAGCGTACTTAGCGGTTTTAAAGCAAGTATAAACGACGCCTTGGTTTTGCGTTTAAAAAGCGAATTTCCGCATTTAAAATTTAGCCCATACATCAGCACGCAAGTCATTTTGCGAGGCTCGAACAATCTTGAAGGCGGCATGCTTTATGGAGTAAATTCCGCCGATGAAAAGCTGATAAATTCGGTCGTGGCAGAGGGTTTAGGCAAAACAGAGCTTGAAGGTTTTGATATCTTAGTTGGCAAAGGTTTAAGCCAAGCTTTGCGTGCGGATGTTGGCTCAAAACTCACGGCGATTTTTACCAAAGCCGATCCGGGCGGTTTTGCCATCGTGCCTAAGATGAAAAGATTTGATGTCGTGGCAAATTTTAGTTCTGGACTTATCGCTTATGATAAGGCTTACAATTATACTTCTGTCGAGGCTTTAAGAAAAATTTTGGGTTATGAAGACGGCGTTTATGATGGTATACATATTTACTCAAACAAGCCTTTTGACGATATAAAAGCCGTTCAAAATGCCTTGCCTATGGGCTTTAAAGCCATAGGTTGGTGGCAACAAAATGGCAACTTTTTTTCAGCCCTTGCCCTTGAAAAACGTGCACTTTTTATAGTTTTGATGCTTATCATACTTGTCGCCTCGCTAAATATCGTTAGTTCACTTTTGATGACTGTGATGAATCGCCGTCAAGAAATAGCCCTTCTTTTGGCACT
>JAILCJ010000004.1 GCA_024680445.1 Campylobacter sp. | reverse complement strand
CATCTATCTCCCCCTTAAATTCATTATTATATAAAAAATAAATCGTAAAAGTATAAATAAAAATATATATATTTTCGCTTAAAATTTTAATTATTTTAAAAGCTTAATATAAGTAAAATCAATGACTTATTTTTAAAAGGCAAGTATATGAAACAAATTTTAGCTTTGTTATTGTGTTTAAATTTTATCTTTGCCGCCGAAGTTTCGGATGAGTTTGAAAACGAATTTAACGCACAACAAACTTTTGACCCTCTAAGTGGCTACAACAGAGTGATGACTGGCTTTAATGATACGCTTTATACTTATATCTTTAACCCTGTTGCAAGAGGTTACCGCTATGTTATGCCAGAGCCCGGCAGAACGGCGATAGGCAACTTTTTTGACAACCTTATGTACCCTATACGTTTGGTAAATAATCTCTTACAATTCAAATTTAAAAACGCCGGCGAAGAAACCTTGCGTTTTGTTGCAAATACCATAGTCGGTTTTGGCGGTATCAGCGATGTAGCTACAAAATACTACAATCTCCCACGCCATGACGAGGATTTTGGGCAAACACTTGGAGCATGGGGCATAGGAGCTGGTCCGCACATAGTTTGGCCTATCTTTGGCCCATCAAATTTGCGTGATACTTTTGGTATGGTTGGCGATTTTTTTACAAATCCTGTTAGTTATGTAGAACCAAGCGAAGCGTCTTTTGGTGCAAAAACTATCAATCAACTAAACCAAACAGACCCTGACTTTTATGAAAATCTCAAAAAAGAAGCGGTGGATTTGTATCCATTTTTGCGTGATGCCTACGAACAAAGGCGTTATCATCTTATAAAGGAATAAAATGAAAAAAATTTTAAGCATTTTCTTGCTAGCAAGCCTAGTTTTTGGCATTAGCAAAGACGAAATAAAAACAAGTGTAGAAACAAAAACCGCCCAAGCCATAGCGGTTTTAACCGATCAAAATTTAGATAAAAACACAAAGGCAAACTCACTTTTTAGCATTTTTGATCCACTTTTTGACTATAAACAAATGGCAAAAATCAGCCTTGGCAAAAAATATAACGCCCTTAGTCCGGACGAGCAAAACAAATTTGATACTGCCTTTGAACAAAAACTCAAAAATTCATATATAGACAAGCTTTTAAGCTATACAAATCAACAAATTCTTATCAAAGAACTTAGCCAACCTCAACCAAAACGTATCTTTTTAAAATCCGAACTAATCAGCGATGGCAAAGTTTATGATTTTGTTTATAAATTTTATAGCAAAAATGATGACTGGTTTATTTACGATATCGAAATTTTAGGCGTTAGCGTTATACAAACCTACCGAAGTCAATTTGCTGATATGTTAGACAATGCTAATTTTGATAGTTTATTGAAAAAACTAAACGAAACAACTGCCATAAAAGTCGATAATTGAAAAAAATCTTTAAAATTTTATTGGCACACTCAAAGCTAATTTTAGCTTTAACACTCATTTTAACGGCGTGTTTAGGCTATTTTAGTAGCAAACTAGAAGTCGATGCGTCAAGCCAAACGCTTTTACTAAAAAAAGATAAAGATCTTGAAATTTGGCGTGAAATTTCAAAACGTTATGTCTCGCCAAGTTTCTTAGTCGTTACCTACACCCCAAAAGAGGATATGTTCTCACCAAAAAGCCTTGAACTCATTAAAAATTTAAGTGCCGATTTGGCTAAAAATGAAATGATACTAGGCGTTTTAAACATCACTACCGTTCCGCTTTTAAAAAGCGTAAAAGGCGGACTGACTGGCATTTTAGACCATACGCCAACGCTTATGGACGCCGATATAAACCTAAGCCTTGCAAAAAATGAATTTTCAAACAGCCCACTTTATAGCAACAATCTTATAAGCAAAGACCTTAAAACCACGGCAATAGTTTTAAATTTAAAAAGAGATGATAAGTATTTTGAACTTTTACGCAAACGCGATTATTTCGCGTCTCTTGATGAAAATGGCTCCTTAGATCACGCACAAAAACTCGAATACAAAAAAGCCGAGCAAAATTTCAAAGCATACAGAGACGAGATCAGGTTGCGAGATCACAAAAATTTAAACTACATAAAAGAAAGCATAGCAAAATACAAAGACGCCGAGCATAGCCTATTTTTAGGCGGTGCCGAGATGATAGCTGACGATATGATAAGCTATGTAAAAAGCGATTTGTATATCTACTCTATAAGCGTCGCCTTGCTTTTGGCTTTTAGTTTATGGCTGTTTTTTAGGCAAATTCGTTGGATAATTCTGCCTATTTTTATCTGCGTTGTGAGTGCGATTTTTTCAAGCGGACTTTTTGGACTTTTTGGCTGGGAGATCACGGTAATTAGCTCAAACTACATAGCCTTAGTGCTTATCATTACCATATCCGTAACCATACACCTTATAGTTACTTACAGGGAATTTTACAGCCTTCATCCGCATTTTAGCCAACGCGCCTTGGTCTATCTAAGCATAAGAGACAAGGCAAGCCCTAGTTTTTGGGCGATTTTTACGACCATAGTCGGCTTTGCATCCTTAGCAAGTGCAGACATCAAACCTGTTATAATGCTTGGCGTGATGATGAGTGCTGGAATTTTTGTATCTTTGTTTATAGCCTTTATCATCTTTGCCACAATTTTAGTAAATTTGAAAAAAATCCCACCAGTTAAAAGCTTTGAAAAACATTTCAATTTCACAAAACTTTGTGCAAATTTCGCCATAAATCGCCCTAAATTTGTTTATGCCATAGCATTTGGAGCCATTTTGCTTGGACTTTATGGCATAAGTTTGCTAAAAGTCGAAAACAGCTTTATAGGTTACTTCAAACAAGGCACACAAATTCGCGAAGGCATGGAGGTCATAGACGAAAATCTTGGCGGAACTATACCTCTTGATATCATCATCAAATTTAAAGGCGAAAAACAAGAAACAAAAAGCGATGAATTTGATGAATTTGAAAACGAATTTGACGAGATAGCAAGTGACACAAAATACTGGTTTAACAGTTATAGAATCAGGGTTGCCGAAAAAGCTCATAATTATCTAAAAAACAAAGAATTTGTGGGCTCCGTTGGCTCGCTAGCTACATTAACAGCAGTGATTCGTGAGCTAAATAACGGCGAAGTTGATGACTTTTTGCTTTCTGCCATGTATGAAAAACTCCCACAACAATACAAAGATATCTTGCTTAGTCCTTATGTAAATCCCCAAAAAGACGAGCTTCGTTTTGCGATTCGTATCACAGATAGCAACGAAAAATTGCGTAGAGATGAGTTTTTAAAACAAATTCACTCCGAACTTAGCGAAGTGCTTAAAAATGACAATGTCGAAGTAAGCACGGCTGGTATGATGGTGCTTTATAACAATGTCTTGCAAAATTTGGTAAGCTCACAAATCCAAAGTCTAGGTTTAAGTGCAGGAATACTTTTTGTGGTATTTTGCTTGATTTTTAAAAGCGTAAAACTCGCATTTATCGCTCTTATTACAAATATCGTCCCACTTTTCGTGCTTTTTGGAGCCATGGGAATTTTTGGCATAGCTCTTGATGTGATGAGCATTACCATAGCAGCCATTAGCATAGGCATAGGCGTCGATGATATCATACACTACTTGCACCGCTTCCGCCTAGAACTACTTAGCAAAAGCGTAAAAGACGCTATCATCGCCAGCCACGCTAGCATAGGATATGCCATGTATTATACTTCTTTTGCCGTATTTTTAGGATTTAGCGTTATGATAAGTTCAAATTTCATACCGACTATTTATTTTGGACTTTTAACTGATATGGTTATGGCACTAATGCTACTTAGCGCCTTGGTATTGTTACCACGACTTTTGCTAAATTTTATAAAGGATAAAAATGACAGAATTTGAGTTAAAACAAGCCAAAAAAATCAAAAGGCTAACAAACAAAACCTTTAACTTTGATACACGCATAAAAGACGGCTTTTTTACGGCAAATTATTTTCTAAAAACTAGGCAAATCGCCCAAGCCAACGAGCTTGGCAAAGACATAATGATGCAATGGTTTCAAAGAAAAGACGATGTTATGCTTTGCGGTATAGACGAAGTTTTGGCTTTGCTTAAATGTTTCGCTTGTAACCCTGAAAATCTTGAAATTTATGCCTTAAATGACGGCGATATCATATCTGCTGGCGAACCGGTGCTAAAAATTCGTGGTTCATATAGTGATTTTGGTTTTTTAGAAAGTGCGATAGATGCGATTTTAGCTAGACGAAGTTCGGTCGCTACAAATGTAATGAGAATTTTGCGAGTAGCGGGCAAAAAAACAGTCTTTTCTATGGCTGATAGACAAGATGATATCGCAACTCAAATCGGAGACGGCTACGCAACGAGAGTGGCTGGCATAGACCTTGTCTCAACGGACGCACAAGGACTTTGGTGGGGTGGAAAGGGCAATGGCACCATGCCTCACGCCCTAGTTCAAATGTGCGGTGGCGATATACTAAAGGCTGCAAATTTGTATTCAAACTACTTTAAAGACGCCAAAGTTACGGCTCTGGTTGATTATAACAATGATGTTATAACTGACGCTTTAAAGGTTGCAAACGCCCTTGGCGAACGATTAAATGGGGTGCGTGTAGATACGAGTGCAAATTTGATAGATAAATATTTTAACGATAAAGATTGCAGCGGCTTTGACCCACACGGCGTTTGTAAAGAACTTATCTTTGCACTTCGCCAAAATTTAGACAAGGCTGGATTTAACTGGGTTAAAATCATAGTCAGCTCTGGCTTTAACGCCCAAAAAATCGCTGATTTTGAAGCACATGGCACACCGGTTGATATTTATGGCGTTGGAACTAGCTTTGTAAATAACATGACTTGCGGATTTACCGGCGATCTAGTTATGCTTAATGGCAAAGATGAAGCAAAATTTGGACGAAAAAATATTGCCTCAAATCGCCTTGAAAAAGTGCTTTTAGACCAAATTTGATATTTTAAATTTCTTAAGCTGTATTTTGCAAATTTGATTTAATATCTAAACGTTTTGCCAAATTTTAAAAAGCGAATCCAAAAACATCAAATTTGATATTTAAATTTGATAATATCTGCAAAAACCAGCCTTTTAAAGCAAATTTTCATCAAATTTGATCTTTCAAAAATAAAATTTTTATTTATCTTTTGCTAAAATTAGCCAAACAAAAAGGATAAATTTTGCAAAATACCAAAACTATAAATGTCGCTCACTCTCCCGATGCAGACGATATTTTTATGTATCAAGCCATCAAATTTGGTTGGCTTAGTTCAGATTTTTTACGATTTACAAACATAGCCCTTGATATCCAAACCCTAAACGATGAAGCGTTAAAAGGCAGTTATGATGCCACGGCGATTAGTTTCGCACTTTATCCGCTTATTAGAAATGACTATGCCCTACTTCGCACGGCGGTAAGCTTTGGCGATGGTTATGGTCCAAAACTCATCAAGAAAAAAGGTGTCAAACTAAAACGCAACTTCAAAGTTGCCCTAAGCGGTGCAAATACCAGCAACGCCTTGCTATTTCGCATAGCTTATCCAGAAGCTAGAATTACATACAAAAATTTCTTACAGATAGAAAATGCTGTTTTAAGCGGTGAAGTCGATGCGGGAGTGCTGATACATGAAAGCATTTTAGATTTTAGCCCAGAACTTGAAATACAACGCGAAATTTGGGATATCTGGCGTGAAATTGGTAGCCAAAATTTACCCCTACCACTTGGCGGCATGGCACTTCGCCGAAGTCTGCCATTAACAGACGCTATCGAGTGCGAAAAAATCCTTAGCGATGCCGTTAGAATCGCAACCTTACACAAAGAATTTTTATCAAAAATGTTACTTCAAAGAAATATGATTCGAGTAGATAGCCAAAAACTAAAAACTTACCTAAATTTATACGCAAACGAAGGCTCGGTAAATATGAGCGATGAAGCATTAGACGCACTTGATGTGCTTTTTTCTCTTGGTTATAAACACGGATTTTATGACGCACTTATAAAGTCCAGAGATTACTTGATACCAAGTCAATATAATGAGTTGAGATATCGCTGATGCAAAGTACTCTCGTCGCCCTCGGTATAGAAACTTTTAAGATCGCACTCTATCTTAGTTTGCCTATGCTTCTTGGCGGACTCATCGCAGGTCTTATAGTTTCGATTTTTCAAGCTACCACGCAAATAAACGAAAGCACACTTAGTTTCGTGCCAAAAATCATAGTTGTCGTTGTTGTCATTATATTTTTGATGCCGTGGATGATGTCGATGATGATAGAATTTACAACTAGGGTTATAAACATGATTCCGAGTTTTATACAATGACAAAAACTATAAATTTTGCCAAATTTAGCTCTGTTAAAATAGGCGGAGAATTTGAAGTTTATATCATAGATAGCGTTGATAGCGATTTTGACGGCGTCGTTATAGGCGGTGCGAACAATCTCTTACTCTCGCCAAATCCTCCAAAAATGGCTATGCTTGGTAAAAATTTTGACTATATCAAATTTGATAATGATGTGCTTGAAATAGGCGCTGCAACAAAAAGTGCAAAAATTTACAATTTTGCCAAGCAAAACGACCTTGCAAATTTTGAATTTTTAAAAAATATCCCCGGCACTCTTGGCGGACTTATAAAAATGAACGCTGGACTTTGCGGACTTAGCATAAGCGATTCTTTGATAGATGTTAGGCTAAAAAGTGGCTGGGTAAATAAAGAAAAACTAAATTTTACTTACAGAAAAAGCGAAATTTATGAAACGATTTTTGCTGCGAGATTTCAAATTTCAAAAGGATTTAGCAAAGAAAGGGCAGATGAATTTACTCAAAAACGAGCAAATCAGCCAAAAGGTGCTAGTTTTGGGAGCTGTTTTGTAAATCCACAGGGTAACTTTGCCGGGAAACTAATAGAAGATGCGGGGCTAAAAGACTATGCGATAGGTGGGGCAAAATTTAGCGAACAGCACGCAAATTTTCTTATAAATTTTAATAATGCTAGTTTTGATGATGCGATTTCTCTTATAAAACTTGCCCAAAAAGAAGTTTTTGAAAAATTTGGTGTCGAACTAAAAACCGAAGTTGTCGTGCTATGAGAGAAATTTTACACGAATTTATTAGCATTTTTATAGTTTTTCTAGGAATTTTAATTTATCTTGGACTTAAACACAAATTTGGTAAAAAATACGATAAAAACGAAGTTTTAAATGAGTTTAAAAACGAATTTAAAAGCGATGTAAATGCTAAAAATTTAAAAGAAATTTTACTAACTAGCAAAAACAAATTTAAAAGTTTTGATAAAAGCATAAAACAAGGCGATTTTTTGGCTCTTATCAATGCAGAAAATTTAAAAGAAATTCCGCCTTGTAAAGATGAAATTTTATCAAAAGAATTTATCTTAAAATGTGCAAATTTGATAAATCCTCCCCTTGGCATGGCTCTTTATGCCATAGATGATTCAAAATTTTTACTTTTAATTTTGCAAAAAGAAAAACTCATACATTTAAGCGAACTTGCAAACAAAATTGATGAGAGCATTATCATTTGCGAATAGGCTAAAATTTAAGATATTTTTGGATACAATCTTAGGATTTTTTAACAAAGGTAAAAAATGGACGCAGATAAACAAAAAGCCTTGGATTTGGCTTTAAAACAAATCACAAAAGACTTTGGAAAAGGTGCGATGATAAGGCTAGGCGATAAAGAGATTGAGCCCATAGATTCGATCTCGACTGGCTCTATTGGACTTGACCTAGCACTTGGAATCGGAGGCGTTCCAAAAGGTCGCATCATCGAAATTTACGGACCTGAAAGCTCTGGTAAAACAACTTTGACCTTACATATAGTCGCCGAATGCCAAAAAGCCGGTGGCACTTGTGCTTTTATAGACGCCGAACACGCATTAGATGTTACTTACGCTAAAAATTTAGGCGTAGATACTGATAACCTTTATGTCTCTCAACCGGATTTTGGCGAACAAGCCTTAGACATGGTAGAAACAGTCGCTAGAAGCGGTGCTATCGATGTTATCGTCGTAGATAGCGTTGCGGCACTTACACCAAAAACCGAGATAGAAGGCGATATGGGCGATCAGCATGTCGGACTTCAAGCAAGACTAATGAGTCAAGCACTTCGCAAACTAACCGGAATCGTCCATAAAATGGGCACTATGGTTATTTTTATAAACCAAATTCGTATGAAAATCGGTGCTATGGGTTATGGAACGCCAGAAACTACAACAGGCGGAAATGCACTTAAATTTTACGCTTCTGTGCGTATAGATGTCCGCAGAATCGCAACCCTAAAACAAGCCGAAGAAAGCATAGGCAACAGAGTTAAGGCAAAAGTTGTTAAAAACAAAGTTGCTCCGCCATTTAGAGTAGCAGAATTTGACATTATGTTTGGTGAGGGCATAAGCCGTGAAGGTGAAATCATAGACTATGGCGTAAAACTCGATGTCATCGATAAAAGCGGTGCGTGGTTTAGCTACAAAGCCAACAAACTCGGTCAAGGTAGAGAAAATTCAAAAGCCTACCTAAAAGAACATCCAGAAGTTGCTAACGAGATAATAGACGCTATAAAAAATTCAATGGGAACAAGCAAAATTTTAGCCGCTGATAAGGGCGGAGACAATGATGAAAGTGAGGGTGAATAATGATTTTCATAGAAGATGTTGTAGCACAAGAAGTGCTTGACAGCAGAGGCAATCCAACGATTCGTGCAAGTGTTACTTTAAGTGACGGCACAACAGCAAGTGCGATAGTACCAAGCGGTGCAAGCACCGGCAAAAGAGAGGCGTTAGAACTTCGCGATAAGGACGAAAGATTCGGCGGAAAAGGCGTGCTAAAAGCCGTTGCAAATGTTAATGAAAAAATCGCCGAAGCCATAATAGGACTTGACGCTTTAAATCAAAAAGCAGTCGATAGAGAAATGCAAGAACTAGACGGCACAAATAATTATTCAAATTTAGGTGCAAATGCCGTTCTTGGCGTATCTATGGCGGTTGCAAGAGCTGCTGCAAAAAGCCTTAATATCCCACTATATCGCTATCTTGGCGGTGCAAATGCAAGCATTTTGCCTGTACCTATGTTTAACATCATAAACGGCGGTGCACACGCAAACAACAGCGTGGATTTTCAAGAATTTATGATTATGCCTTTTGGCTTTAACACTTTTTCTGACGCCCTAAGAGCTGCAACAGAAATTTATCACAAACTAAAAAGCATACTAAACGCCGCTGGATACAGCACAGCCGTTGGTGACGAAGGTGGCTTTGCACCAAATTTGAAAGATAACGAAGAACCACTTGCTATCATCATGAAAGCCATAAAAGAAGCTGGTTACGAACCGGGCAAACAAATAAAACTAGCCCTTGATGTAGCCGCTAGCGAACTTTATAAAGACGGCAAATACGAGCTTGAAGGCAAAAAATTTACTTCTGATGAGCTCATAACTCGCTATGCTGCACTTTGCGAAAAATATCCTATTTTCTCCATAGAAGACGGACTTAGCGAAGACGACTGGGACGGCTGGAAAAAGCTAACTCAACGTCTCGGCGATAAGGTTCAACTCGTCGGAGATGACCTTTTTGTAACAAACGAGAAAATTTTGCACGAGGGCATAACAAAGGGCATAGCAAATGCCATCTTAATAAAACCGAATCAAATCGGCTCTGTAAGTCAAACCATGCAAACCGTTCGCCTAGCCCAACGCAATGGCTATCGTTGCATAATGAGCCACAGAAGTGGAGAAAGCGAAGATGCCTTTATAGCTGATTTTGCGGTTGCACTAAACACTGGTGAGATCAAAACCGGTGCTACAAGTCGTAGCGAACGCAACGCAAAATACAATCGCTTACTTGAAATAGAACTAGAAGCAGACGAATTTTTAGGGGATAATATTTGAGTGAAATTTTAGAAGAGTATGACGTAGAGCAAGAAAAAACCGCCAAACGAGCATACTCTTTTAAAAAAGCAGTTTATTATATAGCTGTTATAATCGGTGTCGTCTTGATAGGCATGTATGTTGGTAACATGCTTTTTGGCAAGAGGTCTCTTGATGTCTTGCTGGGACTTCAAAGCAAAAAAGAACGCCTACTTGACGATGTCGAAAAGTTAAAACATTACAACGCCCAACTTCAAAAAGAGTATTTTGAACTAAGGGAACTTCAACCAGAAAGTGTTAAAAAATGAAAAAACTTTGTTTATGTATCTGTATAGCTTGCTTACTTTTTGGCAGAGAAAACCCGTTTAAGCCATCATCTGACTTAAATTCAAATATCATAAGCACAAATATCAAAGAAAAATATGATGAATTTGATAAAGAGCATATCAATTTTCCAAGCGATATAAACGTACTACTAAATGTAACATTTAAATACCGCGCTGGCGATGGAAGCCTAAAAGAAAAAGTCATGCACATAAACAAATCTGTTAATTGGCAAAACGAATACATTTTACAAAAACAAACCCCTCTACCTAAACAAGAAATAGCCAAAAAACTCGATGTTTCAGTAACCATACCAAAACAAACCATAGATATAACAAAACAAGAAGAAAAAGACATTGACGAAGGCAATCTAGAAAGCAAAGATATCAAAAAAACAAAAGCACTAAAAGATATAAGCGAAGACAACGAAACTAGCAAAGAAACAAAAACGATACAAAAAAGCGTAATTTTAGAGCATAAAAACAAAACGATCGCCGATAAAAACGAAACTATATTAAGCAAAACGCAAAAGAAAAGCGATCTTGATCAAGGTTTAGAAAATTCAAGCACAAATATAGCAAGACCGGCACATAAAATTTCAAATTCTGTCGATAAAACAAAAAATAAAAACTCCTTTATAAGCTTTGTCGCCAGCAAAAATAGCCTAAATATCATCACAGATAGCAAAATGCTAAAACATTTCGCTCACGAAAAAAACAAAATCGTAATCGACTTTAGCTCAAAACGACAAGCCTTTAAAACCAAAACTATAAAACTTGGTGAAGGCGTGTTTGAAAATGTTACGCTTGGATCACACAAAAATATGTACCGAGCCACTATCAAACTAAATTCTAAGCACAAATACAGCATAAAAACAACGTCAAGCGGTTATGTTTTAAAAATTTTAGATTAAATTTGTGATTTTACTTAATTTATAGGAGATATTGACCGAATTAAAAAATTTTAAGGGTATCTGACCGCTTTTTTAGGGGATATTGTCCGAAAAACAGCTAAAAAGGTCATTTACCTATAAAAACTTACTTCTAATTATAAAAAAGGCTTATTACCCCGAAAAAGTAAAGTTATTTAATAAAAACACACAACTTTTTACCAAATTTGATAGGCTTTAAATTTTATAGACAAAAACCACTGCCAACTTAGCAAGACATCAACTTTTTTTTGAAACTTTCTAAATCAAATTTGATATCAAATTTGATAAATTCTAAGCAATATTTTTAAAAATTACAAAGCCATAAGAAAATGAAAACAAAAAGCAATTTGCAAAAACAAAAAATCGCCATAAAACAGCTTATTTTGCGAATATCAAGGTAAATTTTAAGCCAAAAATTAGTTACACTTTGCTAAAATTACCCTTCACTTTGGACAGATGGGTGAGTGGCTGAAACCACACCCCTGCTAAGGGTGCAGCTCTTAATCGGGGCTCGAGGGTTCAAATCCCTCTCTGTCCGCCACTAACTTTTTCCTTAATTTTCTTTTTTTTCTAAAAACTTCCAGATAGTTCCTAAAATACGGCATTTGCTTCATATTGTCTTTCCAATGGACCTTGAAAAATATTTTTAATCTGCTATAATTTTCTAAAATATTTTGTATCACTTTTTGTATTACTAACAAAAATTTCATCAAGTGATACAATTCAAAGATTGAAAAATGGCAACCATAGGCACAGAGAAGGAAATAAAGGCACTTATAGCTCCACTAACAGGCAAGGTTAGTTATACAATCAAAGGTCAAAAAGCCTTGAAACTGTATCACTATGCAAGCGGAGGCAAAATTTTTAAGCTTCGTTATAAAAATAGCAAAGGTGACTACACCACAGAAACAATAGGCGCATGGCAAGAAAGAATATATGGTATAACAGAAGCTATCCACGATGCCTTACCAAAACTACAAAATCTTTCTGAAAACAAAACGATACATAAAAGCACACTATCTAACTTTCATGAGTTATGGCAGATATACAAAGAAGATGCGCTTGCTACGCAAGATTTTAAGACTTTACCATCTGAATTATCAAGATTTGAGTTTAATCTACTTAATATTATTAAAAATGTTAGTATTGATGAGATAAACAACCAAAGAGTGGCCACGCCGCTATTTCTAAGGGCGTTAAAAAGTCTGCAAACCAAGGCAAATCCAAAAAGTGATACAGTAAAGAAGGTGCTAAATAGATTAAATCAGGTATTTGATTTTGCGGTTATTAATGGCTATATTGAAAATAACCCTACGAGAGTATTATCGAAGAATTTTGAAAAGAACTTTATAAAAGTAGCTCCAACTCCAAGAAAGTCCATAGTCGATATCGAGCATTTCAAGACCCTTATATATAGTATGAATGAGTATTGGGGAGATATTAATATAATAGGATGCATGAAATGGACTATGCTTTACGCGCTTCGTCCAAGCAATGCTAGGATGGCAAAATGGGAGGATATAAACCTTGATAAGAAGGAGTGGAGTATATCTGGCGATGATATGAAAATGGGGGATAAATTTATAATACCCCTTACAGATACAGCCATCAAGCTCTTACAAACTCTTCCAAGCTCTATTAATAAGAAAGGGTATATATTTGAAGGTCTTAGCAGAACAAAGCCCATAAGCGATAACTCAATGAGAATGGCACTAAAAAGGCTAGGATATACGAATCATATGGATATGCACGGATTTCGAAGTAGCTTTCGCACAATAATGAGTGAGCTGAACTATACACAAAAGCTCGGTTTTACCGAGGAGATATTAAGTCTTTGTATTGATCACAGATTTAGAAAGGTTATAGCAAGCGACGAGAGTTATCATAGGGCTAGATTTGAACAAGGAAAAAGAGATGCCTTCTCTTACTGGCATGATAAATTACTAGAATGGGGGTTACAAATTTAAAAATATGGCATAAATTTTCTATTTTTATCAAATTTTTTATTTATCTGACAAATTTTTACCGAAAATTTTCAACTAAAATTCAAGTTTTTTTTCACATCTCAAATACAATAAAATTTACCACGTTTTATGTTATTATAAATGCCGATAGAGCCGTACTCATCGATGTAATAAAATAGCATAATAATACTTAAAACTAGATTAAATAGGCAGCTAACATCGATATATGGAAGAGTTAGAGTCAAAAAAATTTGTTTTTTTTGAAAAAAAATGCTATGATCCTCTCAGTTAAAAAACTTAAAAGGATTTTAAGAAATGAAAACCTTAGAATTAATAACACCAGATGATCTATATAGATTATATGGTATACCTTTGCAAACTCAAGCAAAGTGGCGTATGGAAAAAGGCGGCGGGGTGAAAATACCTTTTATAAAACTCGGACGTAGAATATTTTACAATCTAGCAAGCATAGAGGAATTTATTTTAGGTCTAGAAAAAATACCCGGTAAGAGAGGAGAATTATCATGATAAATATAGCAGATATAATACTTTACAGTGTTGAAGACATCGAGAGTATTTTAGGAATTTCAAAAAGGGCACAAGCAAGACTTAGAAACTTGGGTATATTGCCCTGTAGAAAAATGGGCGCTATCTATTACTATACAGAAGAAGATATATCTGGGTTTATTGCTAATTCTGAGTATGACTACACCAAGGTGGGCAAAAATTACAAAACATGCAAAGATAAGGCAAACAAGCAAGCAGATATCAGCAAAATATGCGATGAGATAAACGCTTCTGAGATGACTAAGCAAGCAGAACAACTGCCATTAATATCAGTAGATAAATCGGATGAAATAAGCGAACAAGAAGATGATGGCATTTCAAAAGACTATACTAATGAGAATAATTGTAATAACTATAGTCTAAATAAAACATCTTTTAGCAAACACCCAAATAATGATATACAAAATTTAAGTCCCGCAGATAATGAAGTCAGACATTTAGATGATAAAGGCAGTAGCAACAATGGCTATGTTGGAAAAAACGAAAAAGCAGAGATAGGGGTTGTTGTACCTATTGGCGATTTAAATGAAATCAATAGGGGTGCTTATAATAGTGATAAAAACAGCGAAAGTATCGATAAGAACAGCACGCTTAATATAGCAGTTGATACGAGTTACGCTAAAAGTATGGCTATAACAAACGAAGATACCTAAAATATCATAAAAGTCTGTATAAAAGATGAGATAGGCGTAGGATAAAATATGGCTGGACTAAAGATTGATAATAACGAAGTAGTGCTTAGTGTTAGAAGCGAGTTTTTAACACTAAGTGATGCTATAACTAGATACCGACATAATGCTCATGAGAAAAAACACAGCCAGCATATTAACTATCTTAGAAGTTCAAGTCTATCAAATAGATATATAGTACTTAGCGAATATAACGATAATGGGAACATGCGTGAGATAGATCTAAGAACGGATCAAAATTTTAATGATGATGAGTATATAAAAGAGTTGTTATCTTGCTGGCAAGATAAATTTATTAAAGACTACGAAGCTCAAAGCTCAACATATAAAAATGGCAGGGTTGTCAAAAATAGGTGGCGGGATAATACGGTTGGATTTAATGAGTTTATCATAACATTTGGCACAGACCGCAAAAAGAGAGACAAAGAGGGTCTAAATAGCAATGAGGTAAATTTCATCAATGCAACTGTTACACTAGATAGGGTGATTAGATTTTTAAATGATTATTGCGCGAAATTTAATGTAAAATGTCTGCTTATAGCAGAACATAATGACGAAAAGACTAAGCACTACCAGATAATCACCACAAATTATAATTTTAATATTCACAAAAACATAAGATTTGATGGTAGGGCAGAGACATCTAAGTTTGGATCCTTGCTTCAAGATATGGGAGCTAAGGCATTTGATGGGATTGCAGCTAGGGGAGTTAAAGGCAGTAAAACAAAAAATAAAAATTTAAAGCAGATGCACCAAACAGAGCGAGAGTTTAAAAGCGAACAAGAGTTTAAGATATCTATTCAAAAAAGTGTTGCAAGCATATTAAAAGAAAAACTTACGTATCATAATTCCTTGCTGGGAAATAATTTTTATAAAATAGAAGAAAATCAATTTAAGGGACTAATTGCTAGCATATCAAGCATAATATATAAAAATACATTACAAAATATCAACATAATAACCCAACAAGATCTAAAAAATCAAATAGATGAACTAACCGCAACCATTCTACAAAACGAAGCCAGATATCAAAACGCCAAAGAGCTTGAAATAAAAAATAAAGATTTGCGAGATAAACTATCAGATAAAATAAATCAAGATGAAGAGATAAAAAATCTAAAAAATGAAGTATCATCTCAAAAGCAAGCCATACTAACACTACAAAATAAAATAAAAGATGATGAGCCTACCATAACCCAAGCGGATAAATACAAAAATGAACTGCAAAAGCTAAAAACAAAAATATCGCAAGAATTTATGCCTATTAGCGAGCATAAAAGTATAGTTCAAGAGCTAGAGGCTAATAATAAAGCAATCACAGACATAGCAAACTCTGAAAAATCAAATGTGCAAAATCTTAGCAAAGAAAATGAAGAATATAAAGAAAAAAATAAAAAACTATCAAGTGATAATAGCTTGCTACAAAGCGAGATAAAAAAACTAAGCAATGAAGTAAATGCTCTTAGAAATTTTAAATCAAAGCTAATGAGTTTTATAGACATGGTTAAAGATATATTTCCAGGTATTAAAAAGATGTTTGATAGCAATGTTTTAAATGAAAGGAAGGATAGTGAGTATTCAATAGGAATGTGACTATCATAAAAGAGACAATAACATTCAATCTTTCTAGTGCTAGTCCAACAAAATATCCCTTGCATAAAACTCATCTAAGCTTTTAGTCTATCTTAAAGCAATAACAAAGTTTATGAAATTTTTTCAGAACAGATGTTTTATTTTTTGCTATTAGATAATGAATTTTGGTGGGTAGTTAAGAGCCTAGCATAAAAATTTATGCACATTTTCTATTTTAAAGTATCTGTTCGCCGTGTGAGCTGTATGCATAGAAATAGGCATTTACGAGAAACATATTTTAATAAGGTTCTAGCAAAACTGCGCTAAAATGAAGTTTTAACTAAGTAAAGAACTAATATTTTCTGATATCATCTATCTAAAGTTACGATGTAGCTTATTATATGACATTTATTCTACTTTTTTATCATTGTGCAGCGCCCAAAAAGATTTAGCTTTTTTAGTCTTATTATTTATCTCAGTGATCAACTCGGCATATTTATATATAAAGAATGCATTACTATCCTTTTTAGCTTGATACGATAGTGCATTTTAACTAAATAAAGAATAAAAGTGAGTAAGTTTGTAACATTTTTTTGAAATTTTTATAAAAAATATCGTTTTGCCTAAAATTTTTGCAATCACAAATGTATGCCATTTTAAAGGAGGATAATATGCTTGATTATAAAGATTTAAAAAGTGCTTTTAGTATTTGGGGAGAGATGGTTGGATTTTGCGGAGTTTTTAGCAAGGATGAAATTTTAAAAAAAATAGCCGAAATACCACTAAATAGAGCAAAGATGGTGGTTATAAATTTTACAACCTCACCTGATAAACCAATGGAAAATTTGTTAAAAATTACAGAAATCATAAATCAAAAACTACCCGAGGAGGCACAGATGGTTTTTGGTGTCAATACAAGCAAGGACTTAAAAGAAAAAATGAAGATATGGCTGGTTGCCACGGGCATATAACATAAAAGCATAAAAAGGAGAAAATATGGCGAGGATTAAAGAATATAAGCGTATTCAAAATGTTTCTAAAGCACATAGATATTTATATGCCAAGTATATTTTAAGCAAGAAAACTCCCATAGAAATTCTAAAAAATACTCTTGAGCCATCAGAATTTGACTGGCTTTTAAACAATCATACTAATCTTTTGTTTAGGCAATGGACACGCATATATGAGTTTGATGACTTGGCTAGAGCAGTTTTGAAGGTGGATAAAAATAGGGCTCTTACAATAAAAATTTATAAGGTAGCATACAGTCTTTGTAAGTGTGCTGCGGATTATGCATTTTTGGCTTTTTGTATTCATAGGACATTAGGGAGTAAAAGGTGGTGTAAAGAGCTTTACGAAACAGCAAAACATAGCATAAAAAGTGGATTTTGTCGCATTAATATGTTGAATTTTATTGAAATGAATATTTTAAAAGGCAAAGAACTTGATATGTTTTTGCAAAAATCTCTAAAGCGTACAAAATACAATAAAAAATTTTATGAAAATATGTCATATGAACTGCGAAAAATAAATCAGGAGGATTATGCAGACAAATTCTATCAAAAATTTTTACAACTTAAGATGATTGAGCCTGAAAGGGTGCGATTAAAAAATTATATAGAAGATGACGAAGCAGAATCGACACCTTTGATATTGTCTCAGGAAGAGTATAAGAAAAATGCTGAATCAGCAGACTATTTTTGCGCATTAAATCGTATCTTAACGGACGCGTTGAGAGCATTTGGAAAAAGAAAATGGATGTATGAGATGTATAAACTAAGTGGTGAAAAAGAGCAAAGCATTGATGATTATGCGGCTATTGCAGATATTATGAAGACAAAATTTAAAGACCATGAAACAGCTTTAAAGATATTACACAAGGCGCTAAATAAGCTAAAAGAGCCAGATGCAGAAGTGTGGTGTGCTGAATCTGTTATCAAAGTATCCATCAAGCATGGGGAGTTAGAAATTTTAAAGCAGGCTTGTAAGGCAGTAATTGGTAAAAAATACTCATATGGATTAAGGCTGGCTAGTTGCATTATAAAGGGTGGCGCAGATAGAAATCTAGCAATAGATTTTATCAAAAGCGAACTTCGCTCTAGTCGTAGTATTGTGGATTTTTTGCGGGTAGCATATTTTATTTTAACAGAGTTTAATGATAAAGAGTGGGCTATAGAAGTGGTTTTATCAAGAATTGATAAAAATTGAAATTTTGATAAGCAAGATTAATGAGCGCAGAGATCTTAGTAGATAAAATAGCAAAAAATGCAGAGGAGTTGTAAAAATGTAAAATATACTAAAACTATTAAAAACTAATATTATTTGGACATAGTTTGTCTAAATAATGCATTATAATTGTGTTGATCACAAAAAATGTATCGGTGATCTAAAAAAGAAAAAAAGGATAATACATGGTCTTTAAAACACTTCAAGAACGGCTAAAAGCCGCTGATACAAAGGTGCTTAGTAAAAAGCTAGGCTATGCTAAAGAGCAAAATTTATTACGCGTTATTAGATCCATTGTTGAAGCAAAAAGTCTAAGTCGTTTTTTATATAAAGGATATTTTGACTGGCTATATGGCGGTTCGCGAGACTTACTGTGTGTGCTTTGCAGTCACTTTGAGCTTGACATTGCTGACGAGATTAAGGATGCCAATGTTTTTAATGAAGAGTGCGATAGATATCGGAGTAACTATATTTCTGCAAATATTAGCACAAAATGCCGCCTTTGGGCAAACCCAGTGCCCTGCATAAATCTACATGATGTCGAACACCTTTATTTTAAAGAGTTAGATGAGCAACTGTCGATCATCTCTGATCTTATTAAAGGGCATTATGAGAGACACAAAGATCATGCTCCTCATATATATAAAATCGCTAGCTATAGTGTCAGGTTTTTAGGCGTATATTACCTATATGATATTAATGGGGTAATGCAAAAGTCACAACTTTTATAAAGTTTAGGCAAAAGTTGGTTGGATAAAAACTGATTCGGACGCCTTTTGTCTAAAAATGTTAAGCAATACTTTGGTGTGTTTGGATTGTAAATTACTATCGTTTAATTAAGTCTATTTTTACTTAAAAAGTATTAAAATTCTTAAAATACCATGCTAAAAGGGCTAAAAATGTTGATTAAAAAGAGTAATTTTTTTACATATCAGAATGAAGAGTGTGAAATAGTAGAGTTTTTAGAACAGGTTGCAAAAAATTTTATAAAAGAAAGTTTTAGTATAAACGAAAAATGGAATGACTACCCATTTTTATGGAACGAAAAGCAGTCTTTTTCTGCCCTTGTACCAGCTATCCATAAGATCACAGGTATTGTATGGTTAGAGCAGCCGTTTAAGAGAACAAACAAAAAAGCCCAACAAGAGACTGGCAAAGAGAGCGCCCAACGTTTTATAGATTTAACGACTGGCTACAAAGGTGATACTTGTTTGTTTGAAGTTAAGCACGGCTGGTATAACCACTCAACCAAGAATTTTCACTCATACTATAAAAACAAATGGTATGATGCCTTAGAGCAAATATCACATTTTACGTATCGCAATCTAGATATTTTTGATAGAAAGGGTGTTAAATTTCACAACATAGCCTTAATAATCCTGCCTTCTTATCTAACATCTGATAAAAGCAAAAATTTTGTAAACAATATTTCAGTGGAAAAAAACGCTAACGACATTTTTCTGGCATTAAGTGAAAATAAAAAACAAGCTCCAAGTTTAGTTATGAGCTATAAAATGGATCTTAAACATTATGATCAATGCTATCCTTTTTTAAATTTTATTTTTAAAGTCAAATCTTGGTAAAACCATAAGGATAAAAACTAGCGAGCTAAAAAATTATGAACGGCTCACATTTGTAATGTGATTGTGCAAACGCCCTGTTGCCTTTAATCCTTTTTGCTAAAAAT
>JAILCJ010000034.1 GCA_024680445.1 Campylobacter sp. | reverse complement strand
TTAATCTATCTTAAATCTAGAAATAATAAAAAAGTAAATTTTTTAAAAAAAAGAGGGCTTAACGCCCTCTTGAATTATTCGCTAACTAGTTCAATGTAAGCCATTTCGGCTGCATCGCCACGGCGAAGGCGAGTTTTGATTATTCTAGTATAGCCGCCGTTTCTTGAAGCATATTTTGGTGCTACTTCGCTAACTAATTTCTTAGTAGCTTCTTTATCTTGAAGGTAAGCGAAAACTGCTCTATCGGCATTAAAATCGCCCTTTCTAGCCCTTGTGATAAGTTTTTCGATATAAACTCTAAGTTCTTTAGCTTTTGGCAAAGTAGTTTCTATTTTACCGCTTTTTATGATGGCAATTGCTAAATTTTTAAGCAAAGCACCACGGTGAGATGAAGTTCTGCCAAGCTTTCTATATCCGTGTTTATGTCTCATTTGCCTGTCCTTATATTATTCTTTATCGCTTGATTGCGATTTTAATTCAGCTATTTTCTTTTTAAGCTGTTCTTTGCTGTCTTTTAAGGCATCAGAACCGATAGGATAACCGATATCCTCCATGACAGCTTTTATCTCTTCGAGAGATTTTTTGCCGAGATTTTTAAGCTCTTTAAGCTCACTTTCATCCATCAATGCAAGCTCGCCGATATATTTTATACCAGCTTTATCTATGCAGTTAAAACTTCTTGCACTAAGATTTAATTCCTCAGCACTTGCAAAAAGTTTTGAGTGTTCGCTACTCAAATTTGAACTTGGTAGCGGAGCATTGACATCTATATCTAAAACGCCTTTGAAAACTGACATTTGTTGATACATAGCCTCCAAACAATGCTTAAAGGCTTCTATAGGTCCAACTTGTCCGTCTGTTGTAATGGTAAAAACTATCTTTTCAAAGTCTGGATTGTCTTCAACCAAAACATTTTCTATATCATAAACAGCTTTTTTAACTGGCGTAAAGAAAGCGTCAAGTGCGATATACTCACTATCTATAGTTTCACGCAAATCTTCACTTGAAACATAGCCTATACCTTTTTGTATGATAATGCTAAAATTTAGTTCAGCATCTTCATTTATCGTTGCAAGGTATGAATCTGGATTTACGATTTCGACTACATCGTTATTAAGGTCTGCACCGCATATTTCTTTTGGACCGCTAAAGCTATACTCGACGATTTCTATATCATTTTCACTTTTAAGCTTGAAACGCAAATTTTTAAGGTTAATTATGAAAAGTGTTACATCTTCGAGCATACCACGCATACTATCAAATTCGTGACTAACGCCTTCGATTTTAACGCCTGTTGGTGCATATCCAAGTGTGCTTGCATAAAGCAAACGACGAAGTGGGTGTGCCAAAGTTACAGCATAACCAGTTTCAAATGGATAAGCCGTAATCTTTGCAACGTTTTCACTAACTTTTTCAACTTTTATCTCAGTAGGCATATAAGCTGATGTGGTTATTTTTCTCATCATTATATCCTTTATTATTTTGAGTAAAGCTCGACTATAAATCTTTCCTCAACTGGAATAACAACCTCTTCTCTTTCTGGATTTCTTGTGAAAATTCCATATTTTTTGTCTTTTTCAACATCAACCCATGCAACTATACCAGTTTGTGCGGTTAGATCAACTGCGCGAACGATTTGAGGATTATTTTTTGATTTTTCAGCAACTTCGATTTTTTCTCCCGGTTGAACTCTATATGATGGGATATCAACTCTTTTACCATTTACTAAAATATGTCCGTGGGTAACAAGTTGTCTTGCGAAACGACGTGTAGTTGCAAAGCCCATTCTATAAACTACATTATCAAGTCTTTGTTCAAGAAGTTGAATAAGCAAAGCACCTGTGTTACCATCGCGTCTTGCAGCTTCTTTAAACAAACCAAGGAATTGTTTTTCGCTTACACCATACATAAATTTAGCTTTTTGTTTTTCACGAAGTTGTAAACCATATTCGCTTATCTTTGCTCTTCTTTGTCCGTGTTGTCCCGGTGCGTATGGACGCTTATCTATTGCACTTTTTCCAGCAAGTCTTCTCTCGCCTTTCATTGCAAGAGAAACACCAAGACGTCTTTCTAATTTTTCAACAGGTCCTGTGTATCTAGCCATAATAATTTCTCCTAATTTTTTATATTATTATACGCGGCGGCGTTTTGGTGGTCTACAACCATTATGTGCAAGTGGGGTAATGTCTTTTAAAAATGTGACTTTTATACCCTCTATCGCGCCTACGCTCTTAACAGCGGTTTCTCTACCGCTTCCCGGACCTTGAACTTTGATTCCAACTTCTTTTATACCGTGTTCTTTAGCTTTGTTTAGAGCATCTTCAACAGCTTGTTGAGCTGCGTATGGAGTTGATTTTTTGCTACCTTTAAAGCCAAGACCGCCTGCACTACTCCAAGAAATAGCATTTCCCATTTCATCGGTTACTGTTACCATAGTGTTGTTAAATGAAGCACTAATATAAACGATGCCTTTGGCTATGCTTTTTCTGACTGTTTTTTTCTTAGTTATTTTTTGTTTTGCCATTGTCTATCCTTTACTTAGTCGCTGCACCAACAGTTTTACGCTTACCTTTTCTAGTACGCGCATTTGTTTTAGTCTTTTGACCACGAACTGGAAGGCCTTTTCTGTGGCGAAGTCCACGATAGCTTCCAAGATCCATAAGTGCTTTGATATCCATAGCAACACTTTTTCTCAAATCGCCTTCGACGATATGATGTTCTTGAATTTCTTTACGAATCGCAGCAGCCTCATCCTCGCTTAGTTCATGCACTCTTTTATCATAAGAAATGCCAACAGCATCAAGAATTTGACGCGATTTGCAAAGACCTATACCATAGATATATGTCAAGCCATATTCTATTCTCTTTTTGTTTGGTAAATCTACACCTGCTATACGTGCCATCGCTTATCCTTGTCTTTGCTTATGTTTTGGATTTTCGCAGATAACGCGTACGATACCGCAACGTTTGACAATTTTGCATTTGTCACACATCTTCTTTACAGAAGGACGAACTTTCATCTTAGTCTCCTAAAAAATTTATTCCACTTTTTAGCAAACTGCATACAGGTTTGATGAAATTTCAAACCAACTATTTTCAAAACAAGTGGTAGCTTTGAAAATAATTCTTCATACAGCTTTTTGTTGCAAAGTTTGGATTTTATCTAGTTTTAGCTTTAAAAGTGCTTATATGTATATAGTTTAGTAAAACTCAAAAATTTAAAACGTTAATTTTAGGGTTTTGTGATAAAAATTATTTGTAGCGGTAAGTAATGCGACCCTTGTCAAGACTATACGGAGTTAGCTCAACTTTTACTCTGTCGCCGGGCATTATTTTTATATAATGCATACGCATTTTGCCAGCAATGTGGCACAAAACGACATGTTTATTATCAAGCTCTACCTTAAAAGTTGCATTTGGTAAGGCTTCTATGACATTGCCGTCTATCTCTATAACATCATCTTTTGCCATATCTTCCTCATTTATATAAAATTTAAAGTTTCAAAAAACTTCGAATTATACAGAAAATAAAATTTAAAAAACATTAAACTTCAAATTTTTTTAATTTTTTAGTTTTCAAAATAAAAAGTAAGCTTTGTTTTGTTATAATCTGTGCCAAATTTTTTTAAGGTAAAAAATGTTTCAAAATTTTGATTTTTCAAAAATGGGCGAGATGCTAGCACAAGCACAACAAAAAGCACAAGAATTACAAGAAGCCAGTGAGGCAAAAGAATTTGGTGCAAAAAGCGGTGGTGGATTAGTTAGTGTCAAAGCAAATGGCAAGGGTGAAATTTTGGATATTAGCATAGACGACAGCTTGCTTGAAGACAAAGAAAGTATGCAAATTTTACTCATCAGCGCTATCAATGATGTCCTAAAAATGGTAAATGACGACAAACAAACCATGGCTGCAAACTTGATGGGCGGACTTGGGGATTTTAAACTTTAAAGGCAAAATAATGAAAAATTTTAAAATTTTAGCTTTATTTTTAAGTTTTTGTGTCTTTGCTTTTGGCGAACCACGTCCAACACAAGACGATTTTAACGCTTGTTATATAAAAAATAAGGCCTCTATCGTTTCGGTAAATGGGAATTTTGGAGTTGTTATCACACCAAATTTTATCGCCGTGCCTAAAAATGCAAAAACAAAATTACATGATTATGTCAAATTTGATCCTTATCTTAAACTTTATCTTGTTCGTTCAAGCGTTACGCTAACGCCACCAGAGCTTTGGCCAGACGAAACAGATGATACAAAAATCAAAAAAAGCACTTGGGTTGGCGTGCTAAGCGATTCAAACAATACCGCAATGGGTCATATAAAATCCCTTGGCGTAAATCTTGGCGACTTTGATACTTTAAGCTTTGATAGCAATGTTATAGGCGAATTAAACACCGCATGTTGTGGCATGTTAGGCATAGCTATCGGCGGAAACAAATTTATCCCAAACCGCTATTTAAAACACTTTGCAGCCTATGAAGATGTTTATTATGGCGACATAGGCGTTTCTTTTATACAAGGCGAAAAGGGATTTTTTATACTAGAAGTCGATCCTATCGGTCGTGGCAGGGCACTTCAACGCAATGACGAAATAGTAAGTATAAACGGCGTTGCACCGCAAAGTTTACGTCATATAAACGAAACCATACTTTTTGCACCAAAAGACACTTTTGTTGAATTTAAAGTCAAAAGAAGTGGAGACTTATACAAATTTTATATCCCAGTTTCCGGCGAAACAAAGGCGGTTAAAAATTTAAATCTCGATGTAAATACAAGCGACGCAAATTTAAGCCAAAAAATCAATGTAAATGATTTATTTGCAAGCGTCAAATCAGACCCTGATGCAGATATCACTCCGCAACTTTTAAGTGATTATGGCATACACATAGATAAAGATTTGTATGTTATAAAAATATTTGATGACAGCCCAGCCAAAGAATTTGGACTAAAAATCGGCGATCAAATTTTACAAATCGATAAAGAAATGGTAAAAGATAGAGATGATTTATACGCAAAAATGCCTAAATCTGGCAGTTTCTTACTACTTTTTACAAGACATGATTTTGACTTTTTTGCAAGAGTTATACGATGAACGAAAAATTTAACGAATTTTTAAAGGCAAATTTGCCACAAGCTCCAAGTTTTCACCCTTACTACAACGAAGCTTTAAGCCTTATGCTTTTAGCCGGTGGCAAACATTTTAGAGCTTCGCTTTTGCTTGGTGTAGTAAATGCTTTAAACCCTGCCCTTACAGACACTGCCATGCGTGTTGCACTCGGCGTTGAGCTTATGCACACTTATTCGCTTATCCATGATGATTTACCAGCCATGGATAATGCCGCCTTTCGCCGTGGCGTAGCGACTATACACGAAAAATTTGACGAAACAACTGCAATTTTAGTTGGTGACGCCCTAAATACTCACGCTTTTTATGAAATTTCAAGAGCAGATCTAAGTGCCCAAATACGCATAAAATGTGTAGAAATTCTAAGTAAAAATGCCGGAGTTAATGGCATGGTTTTGGGTCAAGCCTTGGATTGTTATTTTGAAAAAAAACCGCTAAATTTGGAGCAATTAAAATTCCTGCATCTTCATAAAACTGGCAAATTAATCGCTGCTAGCTTGCAAATGGGTGCTTTGATAGCAGGCGTAAAAAATACAGATGAAATTTATGATTTGGGGCTAAAACTAGGACTTGCCTTTCAAATACAAGACGACATCATAGACGCAACAAAAAGTAGTCAAGATGTTGGCAAACCAGTTTGCAATGATACAGACAAAAATTCCTTTACAAATTTGCTAGGCATAGAGGGTGCAAAATCCAGCAAAGACGAACTTATAAATGAAATTTTAAACAAATGTAAAAGCCTAGATTCAGGCATTTATAAAGTTATACAAACTCTAATCCAAAAACACTTAAAAGGTTGAAATATGCAAAAAAAACAAGCCGACACCATAAGATTTTTATGTGCCGATATGGTCGAAAAAGCTAAGTCCGGTCACCCCGGTGCACCTATGGGTTTAGCCGATATAATGGTGGTTTTAAGCCAAAAACTAAAACACAATCCAAAAGATCCAACTTGGATAAATCGCGATAGATTAGTTTTTTCTGGCGGTCACGCTAGTTCGCTAGTTTACGCTTTTTTACATTTAAGCGGTTATGATGTAAGCCTTGAAGATCTTAAAAATTTCCGCCAACTTGGCTCAAAAACTCCGGGACATCCAGAAATCACCACTCCGGGTGTTGAAATGGCAACCGGCCCGCTTGGTCAAGGCGTTGCAAATGCCGTTGGTTTGGCTATGGCGTCAAAATACGCTGCAAATTTACTAAATACAGAAGAAACAAAAATTATAGATCATAAAGTTTATTGCCTTTGTGGGGATGGAGATTTGCAAGAAGGCATAAGCTACGAAGCCTGCGCACTTGCGGGACATCACTGCCTTGATAATCTAGTCATAATCTACGATTCAAACGCCATCACGATAGAAGGCAATACAAATGTCGCTTGGAGCGAAAATGTCAAAACCCGCTTTGAAGCACAAGGTTTTGAAGTCGCTCGCATAGACGGACACAATTACGATGAAATCGAATTTGCACTAAGCGAAGCAAATTCCAAAGAACGTCCTTATCTCATTATCGCAAACACCAGCATAGCAAAGGGAGCCTTGGAGTTAGAAGGCTCACATCAAGCACACGGCGCACCGCTTGGCGAAGAACTCATAAAACAAGCCAAAATTGCCGCTGGATTCGACCCTGAAAAAAGCTTTAACATAGACGAAGATGTTTTACTAAGATTTAGAGCCGCCATAGAACTTGGAGATTTGGCACAAGCAAACTGGCAAAAAGAACTCGCAAAGATAAGCGATGAGAAAAAAGCACTTTTAGATGCACTTTTAAAACCTGATTTTTCAAAGATAGCCTACCCTGAATTTGGCGATAAAAAAATAGCCACAAGAGATAGCAACGGCACTATATTAAACGCTATCGCAAAGGCTGTGCCGGGCTTTATAGGCGGTTCAGCAGACCTTGCTCCATCAAATAAAACCACGCTTAAAGAACAAGGTGATTTCCCAAATGGCAAAAACATGCATTTTGGCATACGAGAACACGCAATGGCTGCGATAAATAACGCCTTTGCAAGATACGGACTTTTCTTGCCATTTTCGGCAACTTTTTTCATTTTTAGCGATTATTTAAAAGCTAGTGCAAGGATAGCAGCTCTAATGGGAGTTAAACATTATTTTGTATTTACGCACGATAGTATAGGCGTTGGCGAAGATGGCCCAACTCACCAACCTATCGAACAGTTAAGTCAATTTAGAGCCATGCCGAATTTTTATACCTATCGCCCAGCTGACGGCAACGAAAATGTAGAGTGCTGGAAAACGGCTTTAAAGCTAAATTCCCCAGCGGCTTTTGTTTGCTCTCGTCAAGGCTTAGCACCACTTGGTAAGGCAGAATTTGGCGAAGTAAAAAATGGAGCGTATTTGCTAAAAAATACCAAAAAAGCAAAAATCACCTTTGTTGCTAGTGGTAGCGAGGTAAATTTGGCTTTGCAAACGGCTAAAATTTTGGACGAAAAAGGCGTGGGCGTAAATGTGGTATCTGCACCGTGTTTTGACTTGCTTTGCGAACAACCAAAAGAATACATAGATAAAATTTTTGATAAAAACACTCTAATTATTGCTGTTGAAGCGGCAACGGCTTATGAGTGGTATAAATTTGCCGATGAAGTTTATGGCATGAATAGTTTTGGCGAGAGTGGCAAGGCGGACGATTTGTTTAAACATTTTGCTTTTGTGCCAGAAAAACTTGCTGATTTTGCCCTAGAAAAGCTAAAATAACTTCTTACTTGATTTGGGCTTAACTTTTAAGCCCAAATTTGCTTTAAATTTATCAAATTTGATTTTTAAACTTTGCTCTAAAAATCAAATTTAAATAAATTGTCTATTTATAGAAAAGGTTAAAATGGATCTAATACAAATCATAGTCTTATCCTTGGTGCAAGGCATAAGCGAATTTTTGCCGATTTCAAGCTCGGCACACTTGGTTTTTGTGCCTTCACTTTTTGGCTGGCAAGATCAAGGCTTGGCCTTTGATGTTGCCGTTCATGTCGGCACACTTGGGGCGATTTTATTTTATTTTAGAAAAGACTTACTCACTCTTATTAAAGATTTTTTCGCCAGTATCAAACAAAGAAAACTTGTCGGTAAAAGCAATCTTGTTTGGGGTCTTGGTTTTGGCACGATACCTGCGGGACTTTTTGGTTTATTTTTAAAAGATTACATTGAAATTTATGCCAGAAGCCCTATCGTAATCGCCGCCACAACTATAATTTTTGGCATTATTTTATACCTTGCAGACAAAAAAAGCGGAGCAAAAAGCGAAATTGATATCACCATACGCATAGCTCTTATCATAGGTCTTGCACAAGCCTTAGCCCTTATACCGGGCGTCTCACGCTCTGGGGTTACGATAAGCATGGCTTTATTTTTAGGTTTTTCACGCACGGCAGCAGCGAATTTTTCGTTTTTATTATCCATACCTATCATAATTTTAGCAGGCGGTGTCAAGGCTTTGCAAAAATTTTCAGGCGAAGAGCTCGTGCAAGCTACAACAAGTTGGGGAGATTTGGCACTTGGAGCGATTTTAAGCGGAGTAAGTGCTTATATATGTGTAAAACTTTTCATGGCTTTGATAGCAAAAATTTCAATGACGCCTTTTGTTGTGTATCGTTTGATACTTGGCATATTTTTGTTATGGTATTTTTTGTAAATTTTAACTTTTAAAAAAGGATAAAAATGAATTTTAGTGGAAAAAATGTCTTAATCACCGGTGCTAGTCGCGGTATAGGTGCTCAAATAGCTAAAACATTAGCAAAAATGGGTTTAAAAGTATGGATAAACTATCGCTCTAAGCCTGAAATCGCGGACGCCTTAAAAAACGAAATACAAAACGACGGTGGTGTCGCTGCTGTTGTTTGTTTTGACGCTAGCAAAGAAGAAGAATTTATCGAAGCTATCAATCTTATAGTTGAATGTGACGGCGAACTAAGCTATCTGGTAAATAACGCTGGAATCACAAACGATAAACTAGCTTTGCGTATGAAAACCGGTGATTTTACCGAGGTTTTACACGCAAATTTGACTTCTGCTTTTATAGGTAGCAGAGAGGCTTTAAAAGTAATGAGTAAAAAACGTTTTGGAGCCGTTGTAAATATCGCTTCTATAGTCGGTGAAATGGGTAACGCCGGTCAAGCAAACTATGCTGCAAGCAAGGGCGGCATGATAGCCATGAGTAAAAGTTTTGCCAAAGAAGGTGCGGCAAGAAATATACGATTTAATGCTGTTACTCCGGGTTTTATAGCAACCGATATGACAAAAGATTTAAGTCAAGAAATAAAAGACAATTATAGTCAAAATATAGCGTTAAAAAGATTTGGCGAAGCAAGAGAGGTTGCCGAAGCTGTGGCATTTTTACTAAGTGATCATGCAAGTTATATAACAGGCGAAGTTCTCAAAGTAAATGGCGGACTTTACATGTAAAATAATTTAAATTTTTAAATTTTGTGAAAGTTTAAGCAAAAATATAATAAAATCTCGTGAAATTTTATCTAATAGGAGAAAAAAATGGCAGTATTTGAAGATGTAAGAGACGTTGTAGTTGAGCAACTAAGCGTTGAACCAGAAACGGTAAAAATCGATTCTAAAATTATCGAAGACCTTGGTGCAGATTCACTAGATGTAGTTGAGCTAGTTATGGCTTTAGAAGAAAAATTCGGTATCGAAATTCCAGATAGCGAAGCAGAAAAACTTGTCAGCATAAGTGATGTTGTTGCTTATATCGAAAATTTAAATAAATAATTTTGATCTAAGGAGAGGTATTGAAACGAGTTGTTGTAACAGGTATCGGTATGATAAACGCCCTTGGGCTCGATAAAGAAAGCTCATTTAAAGCGATTTGCGAAGGAAAAACTGGCGTTAAAAAAATAAGTTTATTTGATGCGAGTGATTTTCCAGTTCAAATAGCAGCTGAGATTACGGACTTTGATCCGTTAAGCATAATGGACGGCAAAGAAGTCAAAAAAGTCGATAGGTTTATACAACTTGGAATCAAAGCTTCAAACGAGGCGATAGCCGATGCAAATATCACGAGTTTTGACGCTGAAAATTTTGGCGTAAGCTCGGCAGCTGGTATCGGCGGTTTGCCAAACATAGAAAAAAATTCACAAATTTTAGCCCAAAAAGGCGTTAGACGAATCTCGCCTTTTTTCATACCATCATCATTAGTAAATATGCTTGGCGGTATTGTTGCGATAAATCATGGCTTAAAAGGTCCAAATTTATCAAGCGTTACAGCATGTGCGGCTGGAACCCATGCGGTTTCACAAGCGGCTAAATGCATAATGTTAGGTCAAGTCGAAAAAATGCTTGCAGTCGGTGCAGAATCTACGATTTGTGGCGTTGGTGTAGGCGGTTTTGCGGCTATGAAAGCCCTATCAACTAGAAATGATGATCCTTTGCATGCTTCAAGACCATTTGACGCCGAACGAGACGGCTTTGTAATGGGCGAAGGTGCAGGTGCCTTGGTGCTTGAAGAATACGAAAGTGCAAAGGCAAGAGGAGCTAGAATTTATGCTGAACTAATAGGATTTGGCGAAAGCGGAGATGCTTATCATATCACTTCGCCAACACTCGAAGGGCCTTTGAGCGCCATGCGACAAGCCCTAAAAATGGCTAATGTCAAGATTGATTATGTCAATGCTCACGGCACATCAACGGCGGTAAATGACAAAAACGAAACGGCTGCACTAAAAGCACTTTTTGGCTCGGACGTTCCACCGGTAAGTTCGACCAAGGGTCAAACAGGACACTGTCTTGGCGGTGCTGGTGCGATAGAAGCGGTCATATCCATAATGGCAATGCGTGATGGTATAATCCCACCAACGATAAACCAACTTGTAAAAGACCCAGATTGTGATCTTGATTATGTAGCAAATGTTGCTAGAAAAGCTGAGTTAAAAGCTGTAATGAGTAATTCTTTTGGCTTTGGCGGCACAAACGGTTCTATCGTCTTTAAAAAGCTGGACTAAACAATGGCTAATTATTTGGACTTTGAACAAAGCATTAAACAAATAGATGACGATATAGCAAACGCCAAAATAAAAGGCGACGAACACGCAGTCGAGATCCTAAACAAAGAACTTGAAAAAGAAATTCAAAAAATATATAAGAATCTAAGCGAATACCAAAGACTACAACTCGCAAGACACCCAGATAGACCTTATACTATTGATTATGTCAATCTTTTGCTTACTGACGCTTACGAACTTCACGGCGACAGAGCATATCGTGACGATCCTTCGATAGTTTGCTTTTTAGGCTATATAGCAGGACACAAAGTTATGCTTATCGGCGAACAAAAAGGCAGAGGCACAAAAAACAAACTTCGACGAAATTTTGGTATGCCACATCCAGAAGGCTACCGAAAGGCTTTAAGATTCGCGAAAATGGCTGAAAAATTCGGCGTTCCTTTGCTCTTTCTTATCGATACTCCGGGGGCGTATCCGGGCATAGGTGCAGAAGAACGCGGTCAAAGTGAAGCGATAGCTAGAAATTTATATGAATTTGCAAGTCTTAAAACTCCAAGCATAGCCGTAGTTATAGGCGAAGGCGGTAGCGGAGGCGCACTTGCGATAGGCGTGGCAGACAAACTTGCCATGATGAAAAATTCGGTTTTTTCTGTCATTTCGCCAGAAGGCTGTGCGGCGATACTTTGGAACGATCCTAGCAAACAAGAACAAGCCACAAAGGCAATGAAAATCACCGCTGATGATTTAAAACATCAAAAACTAATAGACGATGTTATCCCAGAACCGATAAACGGCGCTCACAGAGATAAAAATGCCGCAGCCAAGGCACTCGGCGAATATTTTGTCAAACAAATCACGGCACTAGAAAAGCTTAGCATCGATGAACTTGTCGCAAAAAGAATGGATAAAATTTTATCTATCGGCACCTTCGAAGAAACAAAATAATCTCGCCCTTAAACTTTTCACACAACCATCACGACTAGAAAGTAAAATATCAAATTTGATGTTTTAAATTTGGTGTTACGAATCATCAAATTTGATTTATATTTTGGCTACTCTATGGATTTTTTCTTTTATCAAATTTGCTTCAAATTTGGCTTTGAAATTTATCAAATTTGGTTATGAATTTATCAAATTTGATATTTTAAATTTGGTTCAAATTTGACTTTGTGAATCATCAAATTTGATTAGTATTTTAGCCACTCTGTGGATTTTTTGCCTTATCAAATTTGGTTTTGTAAATCATCAAATTTGATTTATCATCAATACATCGACTATTTGCCCTTTTTGAATCGTTTTTTCTTCGATTGGGACGACTAAGAGGGCGGAATTTTGAGCGAGGTTGTTTATAATGGCTGAACTGCCTTGCTTTTTGCCCTTAAAATTTGCATAAATTTTCGCGTCTTTTTGTTCTAAATTTACCGCTACAAATTCCAAAAATGGCGAAACTTTTTTATATTCATCGTCCATTATCGCCTTGATATAGCGACTTTTTTGCCCAAACCAAGTATCAAACAAAACGCCAGCAAAAAGCACAAAGGTAACCACAGCCGAGTAAGCAAATCCCGGCAAAGCAAAGATAAATTTCTCTCCGCATTTTGCGACTTTTATATGGCGTCCGGGCTTGATAGCAACGCCGTTTATGATGGGTTCATACTCTTTTAGTATCTCTTTTACAAAGTCAAAATCCCCAACACTAACTCCGCCTGTTGTAACAAGGATATCGGCGGTATTTAAGGCATTTTGCATGGCTGTTTTTATGGCTGTTTTATCATCTTTCACAAGTTCGCAAAGCACGGCTTGTCCGCCAAATTTTTGAACAAGGGCAGACAGGGCAATATGGTTTTGAGCGTAAATTTGTGCCTCGTTTTCTAGTTTTTCGCCAAGGTCTTTGATCTCGCTACCGGTCGAAATGATAGCCACACGAGGAGGCAAAAAAACGCTGATATGAAAAAGTCCAAGTCCGGCTAAAATGGCGATTTGTGCGAAGTCAAGACGACTGCCTTTTTTTATCAAAATATCGCCTTTTTGATAGCTTTCGCCCTTTTTTCGCACGGCAAATCCTTTTGTTACAGGCTTTGTGATAATGATTTCATCGCCGTTTTGCTCGACATTTTCTATGGGTATAAGAGTGTCACAATCTGGCGATATAAGCGAACCTGTGTAGCTTTTAACGCACTCGCCACGCTTTGGAGTGCATTGAGCTTTGCTACCTGCTGGAAGTTTGTCTATAAGTTTTAAAGAGTGTAAGTTTTCGCTCCATGCAAAGGCATAGCCGTCCATAGATGCGCTTTGTTTGGCTGGATAATCTTGCGTGGCTACGATATCAACGGCGATAATTCTATCTAACGCTTGTGTGATAGCGACTTTTTCGACACCCTTCCACTCTTTTATATGTTGTTTTAGAATCTCTAAACTTTGGGCGTAAGTCATTTTCATATCATAATCCTTTAAATTTGCAAGAAATTTAACGAAATTTATCTAAATTTTTGCCTATTTTGTCTAAATTTTTTATGGCTTTTGCTCTTAAATTTTTGTCTTGAAAATGCAATGTGTTACGAATTTAAACAGCACTCTAAATTTTTAAGCAATTTAATAATAATTTTTAAATATTTTTGCTATCTTTTTAAGACATTTTAATTAATAAGGAGAAAAAATGGGTGCGTTTGATTATTTTATCAAAGTATACAAAGAGTATTTTAACTTCAATGGAAGAGCAAGAAGGAAAGAATTTGGTATTTTGTCTTGATTTATAACATCATTGACGCTGTTTTATGCGTAATAGATAATGCAGCATTTGGCAAAGATATTTTATCATTGATTTTTTCTTTGCTTTCAACCATACCTTCGTTTGCCGTTGGTGCAAGAAGGCTTCATGACATCGATAAAAGCGGTTGGTGGCAGTTGTTAATTCTTATCCCTCTCATAGGTTTTGTAGTCTTAATCGTCTTTTTTGCACAAAAAGGTAGTGATGGTCCAAATAGA
>JAILCJ010000028.1 GCA_024680445.1 Campylobacter sp. | reverse complement strand
TAAGCGAAATTTACACAAGCATAAATGAGAATTTATCAAAAGATTTTGCGATTTTAAGCGATAGGGTAGAAATTTTTGAAGAGCTAAAAAGCCTTGATGATGGCGTTTTTGAAGCAGAAAATTCGCTTGATTTTATAGCCTTGGCAAAGAAATTTAAACTTGCAAGTTTGGAGTATGAAAAATACTCACAAATTTTAAAAAACTTTGATACTTTTTTAGATGAAAGTGCGAAAAACGCCTTAAATCCCTTTGATTTACGCATTTTAAATTTGGAACAAGACTTGTTAAATTTGTCTAAATTTTCAAGTTTTTTATCCTCGAAAGATTTGAAATTTGATACAAATTTGGCTTTGGCTTATGTTAAATTTGATGAGAAAATTTATTATTTAAAATCCCTAAAAATCAAAGACGAAAACAAGGTTTTGCCCTTTTATGAAAAGCTAAAAGATCTGGCTTTTGCTAAAAAGGCAAAACTTGCCGTGCATTCTGGGGCTTTGTATTCGCTAAATGGCGGAAAAACGGGCAATCAGGAAAGCATTTTCATGTCGCTTGGTTCTTTGCTTTTGCTTGGATTTTTTGTCTTTTTTGCCTTTGGAAAATGGCAAATTTTAGCCAGTTTAAATGTTGTGCTTTTTGCCTTTTTGTGCGGACTTTGTGGGGGTTTTGTATTTTTTGAAAATATTCACATTTTAAGCGTGGTCGTAAGCACGAGCTTGGCTGGTTTGGTGCTTGACTTTGCCATGCATTGGTTGGGCGAAAATCACGCCAAACGTATACAAAAAGACAGCATAAGGGCGATGAAAAGGGTGTTTTTGCTTGCATTGCTCATTTCAAGTAGTGGTTATGCTATCTTTTTGCTTGCCTTTATGCCTTTGCTTTCGCAAATCGCAATAATATCGATATTTACGCTACTTGGAGCGTTTTTGGCAACATATTTTTTATTGCCAGAGCTTATAAACGGGCAATTTTTTAAGGCAAAAAAATCCTTTAAAATTTTTATCTTTTATGTTTTGAAAGCTTTGAAATTTTTAGCAAAAAGGCAAAAATTTGTGTTTATTTTTGCTTTTTGTGTGATAATTTTTGCTGGATTTCGCCTTGTAAAAAGCGATTTTAGCGACAATATCAAAAACTATATGTCCCAGCCAAAAGAGCTTTTGGCTATGAGTGCTGATTTTATGAAAATTAGCGGTTTTAAGGATTTTAACCAGATTATGCTTTTGCCAAATTCTAGTATTTTGGGCGAAAGAACTTTGATAAATGAGCTTCGTAAAAATGCTATGATTAGCGATTATAACGGCATTAGCAAGTTTTTTCTAGACCTAAATGAACAAGAAAATTTAAAAAATTTTATCTTGGCAAATATGGATAAAATTTACACGCATTTTAACTTTTTAGACAAAGAAGATATCTTAAAATCGCTACAAAATTTAAACACTTTCGATGTAGCAAAACAAGGCGAAATTCCGTTTTTTGGTAACAAATTTAAGGCAAATGATAAAAATATAGTTTTTGTGCAAAATGCGAGCAAAAATGATAAATTCTTTGAAATTTTAGCCAAAAATGATGCCAAATTTATCGATATATTAAGCTCGATCAATCAAAATTTTACCGACACAAAGATAAAAGCGATTTATCTAAAAATTCTTTCTTATATCGTTGCTTTCGTGATTTTGGCGTATTTTTTGGGTAAAAAAAGAGCTGGAATTTTTATAATGTGCTTGTTTTTTGCCAGCCTATTTAGCCTGTCTATTTTAACGATTTTGGGCGTGGAGTTAAATATTTTTTGCATTTTTGGACTGATTTTGGCAAATGCCGTGGGTATGGACTATTTTATCATCGCAACAAATTTGAATATTAGCCGTTATAGGCGAATTTTAGGGATTTTATTGGCACTTATCACTTCTTTGATTTCATTTTCATTGCTATGTTTTTCAAGTATCTTAGCAGTTGCGTCTTTTGGACTAAGCGTTTGCATTTGCATGGCAAGTACTGCTATCATCGCCATGCAAATTGCTTTAAAAGAACAAGTTTTAGTTAAATAGACAAAAATGTTTTATAAAATATGTGCTTCAACGCGTCTATTTTTGTATCTATTTTGTTTTGAGTTATTTTTAACTAGCGGTCTTTCCTCGCCGTATCCTATGGCTTTTATTTTATCTTTAGAAACGCCTAGTTTAACTAGTTCTTTTTTAACGGCATTAGCTCGTTTTTGAGATAGGGTTTTGTTGTATTGTTTATTGCCTAGGTTATCGGTGTGACCTTGTATTTGTGCTTTGTTGCCACTTTGAATAAGATAGGTGGCTAGTCTTTTGATGTTGTTTTTAAATTTAGATTTTATCTTGGCACTATTGTGATCAAAATTTATTTTAAAATCATATATGCCATTTTCCCAGCCATTTTGAACTATGTTTAATTGGCTCGTGATTTTGTTTAAAGTATTTGCCATTTGAGCCGAATTTTTTACATCAAAGTACATTCCATTGCCAACTTTTGCTATGGCAGTAAGCATTTGTCTTGTTGAGCTATCAACATCGTAACCGAGTATAAATGTACTTATTTTTATGTTTGGATTTTGCTTTATTAAATCTTGCATTTCATTTAGTGGATTGCCGCCGCAAGTTTCGATACCATCACTTAAAATGATAATATGAACGGCAGTATTTGAATCTTTTGCTATTAGCTTTGTTTTTTGTATGGCTTGTGCTAATGGAGTAGAGCCATAAGCTTTTATAGGATTTACATTTTGTATGAAATATCCAGAATTATTTGTTGTTGGTATACTTGTACTAACTTCGCAATTAGCACCAAATTCAACTAGTGTTAAATTTGTCTTGTTTGTATCGAGGGTAAGAACTATATCTTTGATATTTTTTTTAGCCGATTCTATCATTGTTTGTTTTGAATGCTTATCATAACCATTCATAGAACCAGAAACATCTAGAACAAAGATTGTTGTAGGATTATCTTTGTCTATAGGTATTTGATTTTTAGACAGACCAAACTGAGAACATCCACTAAATAATACTAGACTTGCGATCAAGATCAATAG
>JAILCJ010000011.1 GCA_024680445.1 Campylobacter sp. | reverse complement strand
GTAGATTGGTTTTTAAAGAAACTTATAAAATTGTAAAGAAAAATTTTCTAAATAACAGTAAGAATGTATTATATAAACCAGTGATTAATACACTAATTGATTTTTTGATACCGACAGAATATGATAAATTAAAAGCCGAATACGATAAAATTTATTTTACAAGATATAAATATTATTTTAATGAGCCTTATGCACTTGAAAACAAATCCCTAGCACCATTATCATCCGCTCAAGGTACCGAAATGCAATCATACACTTATTACCCTATGCCTATTAATTCATCTTTCACATCCATAAATTTTAAAAGAACATTTGTGGGTGGTAGATTAAACACCGGTGGGCTTGATTATCAAGACTTTATTTATTATGATATAGATGATACCCTAACTAAAAATTCAAATAACATATCATTAAATTTTCCACTAAATATGCTTTTATCTTATATCTGCCTTGAAGAGCTTAGAAGCACATACACTAACGACCAAGAGTATTTTTATCATATGAAGGAAAAAAAATATGAGCTTGATATAAATGTTATGGATCTAAGGATAAACAATTATATTTTGAGTTTTACATAAACTCGTTTTGGAGCCGGATAGCCCTCTATGGTTTTGCCAGAATCGCTTGGATCTAAGAAATTTTCTAAGCTTTGAGAGTCTATCCACTCGGTTTTTCTTTGTTCAAAAGCGTCTGTTTGCTTTGTAGCAACTATCTCAAAATCCCTAAATTTAGCCCTTTCACACCAATTTTTTAAAGCACTTATGCTTGGCACAAAGTAGATATTTGGGATTTTTGAATAAGTACTTTGCGGGCAGAGTGCAAAGTCGCCTTGCATGTCTATATACATAGTATCCAAAAAGACTTCGCCACCGTTATTTAAACTAGCTTTTAAATCCTTTAACATCTTTACAGGGTCGCTTCTATGATAAATCACGCCAAGGCAAAAAATCGTATCAAATTTATGCTCATAATTTGGCAAATGCTCGACCCCTAGCAACTCATAAGTGATATCTGAACGCACAAAGTGATTTATAAATTCAAACTGCAAAGCCGTATGCACGCTAGGGTCGAAGCCGACTAGCTTTTTTGGAGCCAAATCTAGCATTTTAAACATATAATAGCCATTGTTGCAACCCACATCGGCAACAACTTTGCCTTGCAAATTTAAATGCGGTTTTAGCAAGTTGTATTTAACATAGCTTCGCCACTCTGAGTCTATTATCAAATCATCAAAGCCAAACGGCCCTTTTCGCCATGGTTTTAGACTCTTTGCTATTTGTTCGATTTTTTGGGTGTTTTGTGGTGAAATTTGCTTAAAATTTATCTGTACTCTATCGCCAAAAGAGCATTGGCATTTAAACTCATCTATGCTTTGAATCAAAGATAAAATTTCAGCATTTTTTGCAGTTTTTAGCTCTTTTAGCTTAGCGGCTTTAAAATCATGCACGAGTTAATTCCAGTCGATGACATTGTGCGGACAGCCTTTGTGATAGGTGCCATTAGCATCATAATACTCTTTGCAGTCATTGTAATATCTTGTAGAAATGCCTCTTTCATTTACAAAAAGGCAACCGCTTAAAAAAATCCCAATCAAAAAAGTAAATAAAATCGTTTTCATGCGGGCAATTTTAACATAAAATTTTAATTTTTCAAGAAATTTTAACATGCTAAAAAGATATTTTTAAAATAAAATCAAATTTGTTTTGTTAAATTTTTTAAAAATATTAAATTTATGGGCTAAAGTTTATAAAATTTCTCTTTGCCCTTTTGCGTTTAAAGGACTTAAAATTCCCATTTTCTCCATTTGTTCTAGTATGTTTGCAGAGCGGTTATAGCCAACATTTAAGCGTCTTTGTAAGTAACTTATAGAAGTTTTTTGTTCGCTTAAAACTATATTTTTCGCCTCCTCAAAAAGTGGATCTAAGTCTGCTTGGCTTATCTCGCCATTACCTTCAAAATTGCCATTTGAGCTGTCTTGCAAAAATTTATCGTCATATACGACTTCTTGTTGAGCTTTTAAGAATTCGACTATTTTTTCTATCTCTTTTTCGCTGGCAAATGGTGCGTGTAGGCGAATAATGCTAGGACTTCCCGGAGGCGTAAAGAGCATATCGCCACGTCCAAGCAAACTTTCAGCGCCCATTTGGTCAAGTATTACTTTGCTATCTACTCTTTGACCGACACGGTAGCTGATACGGCTTGGTAGGTTGGCTTTGATAAGGCCGGTTACGACATCTACGCTTGGGCGTTGAGTAGCGACTATAAGGTGTATGCCACTGGCTCTTGCCATTTGTGCTAAGCGTCCGATATATAGTTCAACATCTTTACCGCTTGTCATCATCAAGTCGGCTAATTCGTCTATGATAACCACTATATAAGGGAAAGTTTCGCCGCCTTCGTGTTTCATTTTTTCGTTATAACTTTCTATATTTTTAACGCGATTGTGGCTCATTATGCTATATCTACGCTCCATTTCGGCAACCATATTTGCAAGGGCGGTTACGGCTTGTTTAGCTTGGGTGATAACAGGCGTTAAAAGGTGGGGAATATCGTTATAAATGCTAAATTCGAGCATTTTTGGATCTATCATCATAAGTCGCAAAGTTTTTGGCGAGTTGCGATAAAGCAAACTTAGCAACATGGCGTTTATACCGACGCTTTTACCAGAGCCAGTTGTTCCAGCGATTAGTAAATGCGGAAGTTTTTTTAGATCTGTGATAAATGGCGTACCGACTATGTCTTTGCCAAGTGCCATAGTTAGCGGACTTGAAGCATTTTTGAAAATTTCGTTTTGTAAAATTTCTTTTAGATAAATCGTTTCTAAATTTTTGTTAGGAACCTCTATACCTACGACATCTTTGCCGGGAATTGGTGCTTGGATGCGGATGGTTTTTGCCTTTAAAGCCATTGCAAGATCGTCTTGTAGGGTTAGAATTTTGCTTACTTTTACATCTGGTGCCGGACGAAACTCAAATGTCGTAACTATCGGACCTGTATATGTTCTAACTACATCGCCGTTTATCTTAAATTTTTGTAGTTTATCAAGCAAATCAGAGATTTTTTGATCGATTTCTTCTTCATTTATGGCTGTATGTCGTTTTGGTGGATCGGCTAAAAAATCCAAAGACGGCAGTTTAAAGTCTTTTGGCTTTTCGGCTTTACCTTGTTCGATTTGTTCAAGAAGTTTTTTGTTTTCGGCAACTTCTTTTAGGATTTCTACACCCTTGCTTTTTAGTCTAATGGCAGACGGAATTTCAAGTTCTGCCTCGCTTAATTCATCAACCGAGCTAAGCTCAAAATGGTTTTGTGATAGTTCTTCTTGGATTTTTTTAGAATTTTGGCTTGGAATTTCATCATCTTTTAAAATCTCTTGGCTTTTTTGTGTTTTTTTGCTATCCAAAGTGTTTTTTTCTTGTTTTTTTGTTTTTGTTTTAAGAGAATTTTCGGCTTTTGTTACCAAATTTTGACTTGGTTTAATAAAGGCTTTGTTAAATATCTCGACTATGTTATCTTGAAAAATCAAACTTAAAGAAAGCACAAAAAGCCCTAGCATAACTACGACAGTGCCTACTCTACCGATAACATCATACAAACTAGAATTTATAAAAATGCCTATTTTGCTATTGAACGGGGCTTGTAAGCTAAGCTCTTGAAACATTAACAAAGCTAAAAATAAAAGTAAAATTCCAACTAAAATTTGAAAAAAATCTATATCAAATTTGTGAAATTTCTTGTAAATTTGATAAGAAAAATAAATCAATACAAATGGATAAATATAAGCTAAAAATCCAAAATATTTAAGATTAAATTTGCCTAATATTTGTCCTATACTTCCGACAAAATCGGCACTAGGCACATAAGTGCAAATTCCAAAATATACAAGCATACAAATAACTATGGTTAAAATAGATTGACGTAAAATTTTGTGTCCTTTTGTTAAATTTAAGCCCCTAATTATATCATCAAGGGCTTAAATTTAGGTATAAAAGGTTTTATAAATAGTTCAACAAGCTTAATTGATTTATCTTAGCAGTCGATGAAAGCATGGCTTGAAAGCTGGTTGTTCTTTGCATCAAAGTAAGATATGCAAAGGCATAGTCGGTGTCGATAATTTCGCTTTTGACGCTTGAAACATTAACAGACATAAGATCGGCACGAGTTTTGGTGTCTTCAAGCAAATTTGTATATGAGCCGATTTTGACTTTGCTTTTATTGATATGATCTAGTAAATGGTCTATCTTTTCTATGCCGCCTTGAAGTCCGGTATTTCGAGGATCTTCGCTTTCGCTATCGGCTCTTTGTTCGCCACCATTTCTAACGGCTGCTATCATTTCTTGAAGGTCTTTGAAAAGATCGACACTTGGCTCATCTATGGTTAAAGCGTTATTTTGCATAAATGAAAAAATCGCACCTTTTCCCTGTGATGTAGCATCTGTTGTGCCGGTGCTGTCACCATAAAATTTGCCACTTTCTGTTGTATCAAATATCGCAAGCTCCATGGTGGTTTCTGCTTGTGTTTTATCTGTCAAGGTTATGCGACCTTTGGTATCAAAACCAACTTCGACCATACCGCGAGATTTTTTGATACTTGCAGAATAAACTTCAACATTTTCTTTTCTTTCTTCATCGGTTAATGTTCCGGCATCTTCATCGTGTGGCAAAGTCGGGATATTATCACTTGCTGCCATAGCCACGATATCCATAATTTGTCTATAAGTAAGATCGCTGGTTCTTGTTCTATAATCCCCGAATTCATCAGAATTGTAAATAGGATATTTAACACCTGAAATTTCAAATGAAGTTGGTGTTGCTCCGTCATCTGTACCAAAATTTATTTTGATATCATAAGTGGTGCCTATTTTTGAAACAACTTTTATGCCAAGGCTTTGGTTGTCTATATCATATTTGCTAGTGCTTCCGGTATAAAGTTTGTCGCCTCCTGCCGTTTCGCTAAGTCTTGTGCTATCTGTTGCAAATTCGCCAGTTTTGCGATTTACTTGTGAGACATTGCTTATTAAGGTGTTATCAACTCTTTGAAATTTGACTTGATCAAAGTCTAGTGAATCGACTACATTGCCGTCTATATCGTTAAATTTGCTCTTTGTAAAATCAGTTATATACACATCGCTTTTGCCTGCCAAATCGCTAAGTTTGCTAACGCTAGCTGGTGAAGTGCCTGCTGCGTCGTGTGCGATAGCGTTTGCGATATCGGCTTTTGAGTTAACTTGCTCTGTTGCTCCAACAAGGCTAAAATTTATGACTTGATTGCCAAGGGTGAGATCTTCAACCGTGATTTGACCGCTGTCGTTGATATTTACATCTACGATTTTTGAAGTGGCTGTGTTACCAAATTCCATGCCTATTTTATCCATCAAGGCTCTCATGCTTGCATCTGCTGTCATGCTAAATTTGCTTGTAAAGCTTTTGCCGTCAGCCCTTGTGCCTTGTAAATAAAAGTAAGTGTTTTGAAATTTTACGCCAGAAGTTTCGCTAAAATCATAGTCTCCGTCCAAGCTATCGGTATCTTTGACATAGTTTAAGCCAACTAAATTTTTAATCGAACTTTCATCATCAAGATAAACCGGAGCCTCTTTTGCATTTTTCTTACTCAAATCTGCTAATTTTACATTTGTAGTAAGCGTTTTTGCATAATCGCTATCGGTTCCTAAAAAGATATCAAAACCTGAAACATTATAAGGAATTTGGACATTTGAGCCACCAACTACACTCATTTGATCTTTATTTCCCATATAAACGCCATAATCGCTTATCGGTTTCGTGCTTACCGCACTTCCAGAGAAAAGATATTGACCATTTACTGAGCTGTTTGCTATATTTTTAAGGTGATCGTAAATGCCTTCAAGGTCGTTTGCTATGGCTTCGAGCGAAGTATGGCTATGCACATCGCTTGCTGCTTGAACGAGTTTTACTTTAAAATTTTCAAGTTGTTTGCTAAATTCTTCTAAGGCATTGTCCGAGTTTTTTGAGAAATTTTGTGCTTTTGAAGTTACTTCGGACACTTGTTTAAGGGTTGAAATTTCATAATCAAGTCTAAGTCCGTCATTATAAACACTTGCATCTTCATAAGAATTTGAAATTTTTTGTCCGCTAGAAAGTTGCTCTCTGCTCTCTTCTATGGACTTCATGCTTTTTTGGTAGTTTGCCACTGTTCGGTTGTATTGATATAAATTTGTAATTCTCATTTTTACATCCTTGAATTTGACTTTGCTTTTTCAAGCAAAAATGATTCCACACACAATATCGGAGAAAAGATTAAAAAATTAATAGTAAAATGCGACAAAAAGGAATAAGCATGAAAATTTTATTCTCCCCAAGCGAAGCGAAAAGTTCGTTATCTAGTAAAATAAAAGTGTGTGAAAAAAATTTTACATTTCCACAACTTTATGCAAAAAGACTTGAAATTTTAAATTCCTATGAAAAATTTATCGAAAATGCAACAGATAGCGAGCTTTGCAAACTTTTTGGACTTAAAAAATTTAGCCAAAATTTAAGGGAAAATTTATTTGAAAAAGGTTGTATAAAGGCGATAGAGCGATATAGTGGCGTTGCTTATGAGGCACTAGGCTATGCTTTGTTGGATAAAAAAGCTAAAACATATATAGATGAAAATACGATTATTTTTTCAAATCTCTTTGGCCCAGTTCTTGGGGGCGATCTTTTGCCGGAGTATAAACTAAAACAAGGCGAGAAATTTGGTGGATTGAATTTAGAGAAATTTTATAATGAAAACTTTTCGCAATGTTTAGATGAATTTTTGCGTGATGAGCTTATAATTGATTTGCGAGCAGCTTTTTACGAAAAATTTTATGAGATAAAAAGCGAATTTTATACCTTTAAATTTATAAAAAATAAAAAAGTACTAAGTCATTATGCTAAAGCATATCGTGGTAAGGTATTAAAACAGCTTGCTATCAATAAAATTTTAAATAAAAACGATCTTTTTTCTTTAAATTTTGAGAATTTGCGTCTTATCGATATCAAGCAAATAAAGTTAAAAACTGAAATTTTATTTGAAATTTCATAGTTTTTTGCAAAAAATTGCAAAAATTTGCGAAATTTAGGGCAAAAGGTATTGTTTTTTTTTCCAAAAGATTGTAGAATAGGCGTCATAATACTTCTTTTAAAGGACTATAGTATGAAAAAAACTGAATTTATCCAAGCTGTTGCCGACAAGGCCGGTCTAACTAAAACTGATTCAAAGAAAGCTCTTGATGCTACACTTGAAGCAATCTCTGAACTTCTTGCAAAAGGCGATAGCATAACTTTCATAGGTTTTGGTACATTTAGCACTGCTGATAGAGCTGCTAGAACTGCAAGAGTTCCTGGAACAAATAAAACTATTCAAGTTCCTGCAAGCAAAGCTGTTAAATTTAAAGTTGGTAAAAAACTTAAAGAAGCAGTTGCTACTAAGAAAAAATCTAAAAAGAAATAGTTTTCTTTTTAAAGCCCCATTTTATGGGGCTTTTTTATTTCTAACACAAATTTTAATTTCTCAAATTTTTTTAAGCCCGAGTGGTGAAACTGGTAGACGCGCCAGACTCAAAATCTGGTAAGGGCAACCTTGTGTCGGTTCGAGTCCGACCTCGGGCACCATTTTATACATTTTATTTTTTAGCATAAGCATTTTAGGATACACATAAGCGTTTTACAACCTGATTTTAAAATTGCGTTTTGTTTATATGCTTTTAATGATATTTATTAGTGTTAGTTTTTTTGATGAAAGTTTTACCATTATAGTAAAAAAGATTTTTACCGCTTAAATAAATTGTATCTACATCGCTAAATCTTATACCCGCACCCTCATCGCCAAAAATTCCAAAAGTTTTTTTATTATATTGAAAAGTTACTGTTACATTAATTGGTATAAGTTTATTTTTATTTATATAAAAATATTTAGGAACTATCCTAGAATAATTGTAAGCATTTTCACTCATACTATTTTTTAGCTTAGTTAAAATTTCATTTGGCACTTCTTCATTGCCTTCATAATTATAAAAATTTGTATAGTATTTTTTACCATTTGAGAGGGTTTGGGGGAATTTTTCATTAACTGGCGAAGTATCGACAGCATATAAACCATCGCCTAAATCCCTACCTTTTAATCCTTTTATCATTTCTTTTCTTAAAGCTTCTCTTTCGTCT